>DAOMFB010000429.1:0-2845 GCA_035429585.1 Thermoanaerobaculia bacterium | reverse complement strand
CGCCGCGGGCGGCCGTTCCCGTCCCGCCCCAGGGGAAGACGGAGAGGACCAGCGTCGGGACGAGGATCTCCACGTCGCCGAAGTTGTACTCGAACATCCCCGCGACGAAGAGCCCCGCGAAGGCGGCCACCGTGGCGCGGGCGAAGGGGCGCACCGGATCGTCCCCGGGCGCCCGCGCGCGCCGGACGCCGCCCAGGAGCGCCGCGCCGACGAACCAGAGGTAGAACGCGGCGGACGGGAGCCCCGTCTCGGCCGCGGTCATGACGAGGTTGTTGTGGAGGTGCCCCACGCGGGGCTCGACGAAGCCGGGCTGCCGGTAGTCGGGATAGACCTCCTTGATGCGACCGGGCCCGACGCCGAAGAGCGGATGGTCGCGGATCATCAGGCGCCCCGCCCTCCACATCGCCACCCGGTCGCGCACGGTCTCGTCCGCCGGGTCGAAGGTCGACCGGGCGCGGTCGCGCACCGCCGCCGGCGCCGCGAGATACGCGGCCAGCCCCAGCGGGACGAGGACGAAGGCGATCTTCGGCTTCCGGAGGAGGACGAGGACGAGGACGCCGGCCGCGAGGCCGAGGTAGGCGTTCCGGGTCAGCGACAGGGCGATGGCCAGCGTCCCGAGGGCCGCCACGCCGCCGTCGAGGAGGCGCGACCTCCCCGGCTCCTCCGGCGAGACGGCCCGCGCGAGGAGGACGAGGACGAGGAGCATCAGGAGGCCGGCGTACGTCATGTGGACGGAGAGCCCGGCCGTCAGGCGGGCCTCGAGCCCTCCCCCGCTCCGGAGGAACTCGAAGAGGCCGCGGAGGGAGAGGTAGAGGGCGGCGAGGCGCCAGAGCGCCCCGAGGAGGCGGAGGTCGGCCCCGCCGCGCAGGAGCGCGGCCGCCGCCGGCACGAGCAGGAACGTCAGCTGGCCCTTCACCTCGCCGATCGAGCGCGCGGGGAGGGTCGAGAACGGGATCGCGAGGAGCGTCCAGGCGACGAAGGCCGCGATCGGAGCCTGGACGGCCGAGCCCCGCCGGAACGGCGCGAGCGGATCCTCCCCGGCCCGGGCCGCGCGGACGCGCCACGCCACGAGGGCCGCGAGCGAGAGCCCCAGGCAGACGTTGGCGACGGCGATCGCCATCGAGAGCGCGGCGCCGAGGACGAGAAACGCGAAGGCCGGCCGCTCCAAGCCGCGGCGGCCGGTCAGCGGCGAGAGAAGCGGCTCAGACGAGCCGGGCCTCCGCCGGGAGCGCCTCCTCGACGAGCATCACCGGGATGTCGGAGACGATCGCGTAGACCCGCCCGCATTCCGCGCACCAGAGCCCGTCGGTCACCACGGGCTCCTCGTCCTTCATCCGCTCCCGGTACTTCTCGACGATCCCCCTCGCGACGTCCTCCTTCAGGCGGCAGAGCGCCACGGGAGGACGGGCGTCGCAGGCGGGGCAGGCGAGGATCTCGAGGAGTTCGGGGTCGACGGCCATGGCGGAGATGCTAGCAGGAGGCGGCGACGGCCTCAGAACTTCGCGCCGATCGCCGCGATGAAGGAGCTGTCCGTCTTCTTCAGGGTCGGCGGCCAGGGCTCGTTCTTGTAGTCGAGGATGTAGGCGATCTTCATCTCGAGCACCTTCGAGAGGGGCGAGACGAGGCCGGCGTCGAGGTGGAAGAAGTAGTCGTTCGTGTCGTTCATCTTCCAGAGGCCCGAGGCGTGCTGGGTCAGCTTCGCCCACGAGGAGATCTTCCACTCGAGCCCTTCGCCCACGGAGAACGAGCCGCTCGTCGTGGCCGAGAGCCCCGCGTCCTGCTCGGCCGCGAGGCCGACGCCGGCGGAGAGGTCGAGCGTCACCGCGTCCGTCTTGACGACCTTGTAGCCGGCGCCGACCGTCGGGGTGATCAGGTACGTGATCCCCTTGAACCGGTCGTAGAGGTAGCCGACCTCGCCGAAGAGGAAGAACCGGTCGGAGAGGGAGTACTCGTCGCGGAGGACGAAGTTCGCCTTCTGCGTGTTCGTGACGCTGTCGGCTTGTCCGTAGAGGTAGTAGCCGTCCAGCTTGACGAGGTTCTGCTTCTTCGGGTCGTACTTCAGGCCGAGCGTGAAGCTGAAGTTCGTGGAGCTGGTGTTCCCGCTGTTGATGCCGAGGCCGAAGCCGACGTTCCCGGTGAAGGCGGGCGGCGGCGGCTCCTTCTTCTCGGGGCAGGGGCAGGGCTGCTGGGCGAGCGACGGCGCCGCGACGACGGCGCCGAGACAGACGATCAGCGCGAAGAGCTTTTTCATGGCGTTCCCCGGTCTCTCGTCACTTCTTCGCCGCGAGAAGGTCCCGGATCTCGCCGAGGAGCTTCACGTCGGCCGGAGGCTCGGGGGGCGCCGCGGGAGGCGGAGCTTCCTTCTTGAGCCGGTTGATCTGCTTGACGAGGAGGAAGACGGCGAACGCGACGATGAGGAACTCGATGCAGGTGTTCAGGAAGAGGCCGTAGTTCAGCGTCGCGAGGCCCGCTTTCTTCGCGTCCGCGAGCGACGCGGCCTCCTTGCCGGAGAGGTTGATGAACAGGTTCGAGAAGTCGACCTTCCCGAGGAGGAGCCCGATCGGCGGCATGATGACGTCGTTCACCACCGAGCTGACGATCTTCCCGAACGCGCCGCCGATGATGATGCCGACGGCGAGGTCGACGACGTTCCCCTTGACGGCGAACTCCTTGAACTCAGACACCATGGACATGGCGTGACCTCCTACTCCCGCACCCGCGAGAGATCCTTCGGAGGCCATTCTCCCTCCGGCGTCCGGAACCGTCGAGCGGCCGGGCCCGCATGCGCCTTGCCGCAGCAGAGAGCTTGCGGCACCCTTGGGGCCGCATGAGCGCCGGGAAGGGT
>DAOMFB010000428.1:0-2853 GCA_035429585.1 Thermoanaerobaculia bacterium | reverse complement strand
ACGTCGACAACCGGGAGCTCTTCGTGACCGGCTCGATCGGCATCAGCCTCTTCCGGGACGCGGGCGACGACGTCCAGACGCTGATGCAGGGCGCCGACACCGCGATGACCCGGGCCAAGCGCGAGGGGCGCGACGGCTTCATGCTCTACCGCCCCGACATGAACGCCCGGGCGCGCGAGCGGATGAAGCTGGAGTCGAGCCTCCGCCGGGCCCTGGAGCGGACGGAGTTCCTCCTGAACTACCAGCCGCAGATCGACCTCGCGAGCGGGCGGGTCGTCGGCGCCGAGGCGCTCCTGCGCTGGCGGCGGGGGGACCGGGTCGTCGTCCCGCCGTCGGACTTCATTTCCATCCTCGAGGAGACGGGCCTCATCGTCTCCATCGGCGAGTGGGTCCTCCGGACCGCCTGCGCGCAGGTGCGGGAGTGGCAGGGCGCCGGCTTTCCGGACCTGCGCCTCGCCGTCAACCTGTCGGCCCGCCAGTTCCAGCACGTGAGCCTCGTCGACGCCGTCCGGAAGGTCCTCCGGGAGACGGGCCTGGCGCCCCGGTCCCTCCTGCTCGAGATCACCGAGAGCGTGGCGATGGAACGGGCCGCCGGGAGCCTCACGAAGCTGGCCGAGCTGAAGGGGCTCGGGGTCCAGCTCGCCCTCGACGACTTCGGCACGGGCTACTCGTCGCTCTCGTACCTGAAGCGCTTCCCGATCGACGTCCTGAAGATCGACCAGGTGTTCGTCCGCGGCGTGGAGTTCGACGCGAAGGACGCCGCCCTAGGCGCCACCTCGATCGCCATGGCCCACGGCCTGGGCCTGCGGGTCGTCGCGGAGGGGGTCGAGACGGAGGGGCAGCGGGAGTTCCTGAAGCGGCACGGCTGCGACGAGATCCAGGGCTTCCTCGTCTCACGGCCCCTGACGGCCGAGAGCTTTCGTAAACTGCTCGGGTGACCTCGACCGCCGTCTCCGCCGTCTTCCGCTGCCTGGACTGCGGCCGGCTCGCCCCCCTCTCCCAGGTCGCGTCGTCGTGCGCGGCGTGCGGCGGCCTTCTCGAGGTGCACGCGGACCTGAAGGCCTGGGGGCGCAGCGGGGCCGAGTGGCGCGACCTCTTCGACCGGCGGCGGGCGGCCCTCCCGTCGGAGGCGACGCCGGCGTACCAGCTGAGCGGGGTCTGGCGGTTCCGGGAGCTCCTCCTGCCGGACCTCCCCGAAGGGGACATCGTCTCGAAGCCGGAGGGGGGGACGCGCCTCTATCCGGGGCGCGCGCTCGGCGAGGCCCTGGGCCTTCCGCGCCTCTTCGTCAAGCACGAGGGGGAGAACCCGACGCTCTCCTTCAAGGACCGGGGGATGACGGCGGGCGTCTCGTGGGCGAAGCACCTCGGCCTCAAGGACGTGGCCTGCGCGTCCACGGGGGACACGTCGGCGGCGCTCGCCGCCTACGCCGCCGAGGTGCCGGGGATGCGGGCGATCGTCCTCCTCCCGCACGCGAAGATCACGGACGAGCAGCTCTCCCAGGCGCTCCACTACGGCGCGACGACGCTCGGCCTCGAGACCGACTTCGACGGCTGCATGCGGATCGTCACCGAGCTGACCCGCGTCCGCCCCATCTACCTCCTCAACTCCCGGAACTCCGTCCGGATCGAGGGGCAGAAGACGATCGGCTGGGAGGCCATCCAGGACCTCGGCTGGGAGGTCCCCGACTGGGTCGTCGTCCCGGTGGGGAACGCGGGGAACGTCTCCGCCGTCGGCAAGGGGCTCCGCGAGTGGCTGGAGCTGGGGATCATCGGGAAGAAGCCCCGCCTCGCCGGCATCCAGGCCGAGGCGGCCGACCCGTTCTACCGGTCGTACGCGGCGGGCTTCCGCGAGCGGGTCACGCGCGTGGCGGGGGAGACCGCGGCCTCGGCCATCCGGATCGGCGCCCCGGTCTCGCATCCGAAGGCGGAGCGGGAGATCGGCTTCTTCGAGGGGGTCGTGGAGCGCGTCTCCGAGGCCGAGCTCCTCGACGCGGGGGCCCTCGCGAACCGCCACGGCCTGGCGATCTGCCCGAACAGCGCCGTCGCCCTCGCGGGCGCGGCGAAGCTGCGCCGGGACGGCGTCATCCGGAAGGACGATCTCGTCGTCGTCGTGGCGACGGCGCACGCCCTGAAGTTCGCGTCGACGGCCGCCGCCTACCACCGGGGCGACGCGCCGCGCGCGAACCCGCCCCGCCGCCTGCCGGCGACGCTCGACGCGGTTCTCGAGGCGCTCGGGGGGTGACGGGGCTCAGGCGTGCGGCGCGTCGGTCGCGCTGCGGATGAGCATCAGCGTCGTCGTCCCGATCTCGAACTCCGTCCGGTTCTCGATCTCGACGCGCGAGACGCGCTGCTCGCCGATCCACGTGCCGTTCGTCGAGTTCAGGTCCACGAGGAACACCTTGTCCTCGAGGACCTCGATCGCGGCGTGCTGCCGCGAGCACTGGATGTCGCCGACGACGATGTCGGCCTGCGCGCGGCCGATGACGACCCGCGGCTTCGCGATCTCGAAGATCCGGCCGGCCTCGGGCCCCGCGATGCAGGCGAGGGAGAAGCGGTAGCCCACGGGGAGGCGCAGCCGGCGCTCGTGGCCGGCCGCTTCGACGGCCGCGGCCTTGTCGGTCGTGGCGGCCCTCTCGAAGCCCGGCGGGGGCGCCGTGGCGTCCGTAGCGACGGCCGCCTCGAGCGGGCTCGGGGGCGTCGAGGGGCCGGGAACGGCCCGGGCCGGTGCCCCCGGCATCATCGCCCGGCGCCGCTTGCTCGCTTCCGTGAGGGCCGTCTCGTCCAGCGCGAAGTCGTCCGGGCCCGGCAGCGCGATGGCGCGGAAGGTGCGGCCGCCGAACACGTGCACATCGC
>DAOMFB010000427.1:0-2859 GCA_035429585.1 Thermoanaerobaculia bacterium | reverse complement strand
CGATGTAGGCGGGAAGGGCGATCTCGGCCGATCCGGCGCCGGGCCGGACGCGGTACGGCTCCGCGAGCCCCTCGAAGCGGAGGCCCGTGAAGCCCGCGCGGCGGAGCGCCGACCGGAGCGTCTCCCGCGGCAGGCCGAGGTGGACCGAGCCGGTGGCGGCCCGCAGGGCCCGGACGCCGTGCGGCTCGAGCTCGACGACGACCGCCCGCCCTCCCGGGGCGAGGACGCGGGCGAACTCGGACACCGCGTCCGCGGGGCGCGGGAGGTGCCGGAGAAGATGGAACGCAAACAGGGCGTCGCAGGAGCCGGACGCGATCGGGAGGGACTCCGCCCGCCCCGGACGGACCTCCACGTTCCGGAGCCCCGAGCGCGCGACCTTCGTTCGCGTCGACCGCACCATCTCCGGGCTCCCGTCGACGGCGATGACGCGCCCGGCCACCCGCGAGAGGACCAGCGTCAGGAGGCCCGTTCCGCACCCCACGTCGGCCACGGTCAGCCCTCTCGGGACGAGCCGGACGAGAGCGGCTTCCCGGACGCCCGAGGCGTAGAAGGGCGCCTGGATCCGGTCCCAGCGGCCGGCCAGCGCGTCGAACCCCTCCCCCGCCGCGGTGGCGGTTCGCTCCTCGAGGACGTCGGCGAGGCGGGCGTCGTCCCGCGCGAAGGCCGCGCCGCTGGGCGTGCCCGTGAGGCTCTCCCAGAGCCGCCGGCCGCCGGCGGTGGGCACGTACCGCTCGCCGCCCGCCGCGCGCCGCGTCTCGACGAGGCCCGCGCGGCGGAGGACGGCGAGGTGGTTCGAGACGCGCGACTGGGCGGCCCCGAGGACGCGCTGCAGCTCGCGCACCTGGAGCGGCTCCGCGGAGAGGAGCCGGACCGCCCGGAGCCGGAGCGGGTCGGAGAGGGCCGCGAGGGCGGGGACGACGTGGCGCACCGGCGACTTATATCATCAACTCGTGTTTGAATGATACTTGGACCCGGCCGCCCCTCTCCCCCGGCGGGTCCCCCCCGGTCTCACGCCTTCGCGGGAACGCCCAGCCCGGCCGCCGCCGCCAGGGCCTCGGCCTTGTCGGTCCGCTCCCAGGTGAACTCCGGGAGCCGCCGGCCGAAGTGCCCGTACGCGGCCGTCCGCTGGTAGATCGGCCGGAGCAGGTCGAGCGACTGGATGATGCCGCGGGGCGTCAGCTTGAAGTGGTCGCGCACGAGCCCCGGGAGCTTCTCCGGGTCGACGGCCGCCGTCCCGAACGTCTCGACGTGCACGGAGACCGGCTCGGCCACCCCGATCGCGTAGGCGAGCTGCACCTCGACCCGGCTCGCCAGGCCCGCGGCGACGAGGTTCTTCGCGACGTAGCGCGCCATGTAGGAGGCCGAGCGGTCCACCTTCGTCGGGTCCTTCCCGGAGAAGGCCCCGCCGCCGTGGCGCCCGCTGCCGCCGTACGTGTCCACGATGATCTTCCGCCCGGTGAGCCCCGTGTCTCCCTGGGGCCCTCCGATCACGAAGCGCCCCGTCGGGTTGATGTGGAACTTCGTCCGGGCGTCGAGCATCGCCTTGGGGACGACCGGCTTGATGATCTCCTCCAGGACCGCGTCGCGCAGCTCCGGGGTCGGCACCGACTCCGCGTGCTGCGTGGAGACGACGACCGCCTCGACCCTCACCGGCGTCGAGCCGTCGTACTCGACGGTCACCTGGCTCTTCCCGTCCGGCCGCAGCCAGTCGAGGACGTGCGTCTTCCGCGCCTCCGAGAGCCGCATCGTCAGCCGGTGGGCCAGCGTGATCGGGAGGGGCATCAGCTCCTCCGTCTCGCGGACGGCGTACCCGAACATCAGCCCCTGGTCGCCGGCGCCGCCCGTGTCGACCCCCTGCGCGATGTCCGGCGACTGCTTGTCGATCGTCGAGATGACGGCGCAGGTCTCGTAGTCGAAGCCGTACTTGGCCCGCGTGTAGCCGACCTCGCGGATGGTCTTGCGGACGATGGCCGGGATGTCCACCCACGTCTGCGTCGTGATCTCCCCGGCGATCAGCGCGAGGCCGGTCGTCACGAGCGTCTCGCAGGCGACGCGTCCCGTCGGATCGTCGGCGAGGATCGCGTCGAGGATCGCGTCCGAGATCTGGTCGGCGATCTTGTCGGGGTGCCCTTCGGTCACGGACTCGGAAGTGAACAGCGTGCGCGGTGTCGCCATGATTCCTCTCGGGGGGCCCGGCGGCCCCGAAGCAGACGGCGGAGTTTACCAGCAGGCCCAGCCGCGCTACGCCGGCGCGGCGTAGAACAACAGGCGCGTCCGCCCGTACCGGCGGACGTCGACGGGCGCGCGCCCGACCTCGGGAATCCGGTCGTCCCCCCGCTCGTGGACGAGCGTTCCCCCCGGGGCCAGAAGGCCGAAGAGCGCGGCGAGGTCCTCCGCCGCCGGGTCCCCGAAGGGCGGGTCGTGGAAGATCAGGTCGAAGCGGGCCGCCGCCCGGCCTCTTCCGGCCAGGGCCGTCCACGCGGCCACGGGCCGCAGCTCGACGGCCGACTGCGCCTCGGCCCCCAGTCGGGAGACGTTCCGCCTGAGGACCATGCCCGCCTCCCGGTCGCTCTCCACGAACGTGGCGCGGACCGCGCCGCGCGAGAGCGCCTCGAGCCCGTAGGCGCCGGTGCCGGCGCAGGCGTCGAGCACGCTCGCTCCGGCGACGCGGCTCCCCAGGATGTCGAACGCGGCCTTCCGGGCGACCTCCGTCGTCGGCCGGATGCTGCGGGGAACCTCGAGCCGTCGACCCCGGTATCGCCCTCCCGTGATGCGCACCATCGGCGTCCCCTCAAGGCCTCGGCGTCGGCCCTGGCGGCGCACCGGCCTCCGCCGGATTCTCGAAGAGCTTCGGGAGTT
>DAOMFB010000426.1:0-2866 GCA_035429585.1 Thermoanaerobaculia bacterium | reverse complement strand
CGTCAGATCCTGCACGGCTGCGTGCGCGCGGGCGGCCTGCAGGACGCCTACGTCGCGATGATCTGCACGCGGGGCGTGCCGCCGCGCGGCGCGCGCGATCCGCGCCTGGCGCAGAACCGCTTCTACGCCTACGCCGTCGTCGGCCGCCTCGAAGCCCGGGGCCGCGCCGGTCGACTATCTCGCACTCGGCCGCCAGGCCCTCCAGCGCGGCGACCCCATGAACGCGATGGCCGCCGCCAACCGGCAGCTCGAGCTCGAGCCGAATTCCAGCGAGGCCTACCGCCTCCTCGCCGAGGTCAACCTCCAGCGGGGAGAGAAGACCATGGCGGAGGCCCTCTTCAAGCAGTCGCTGAAGTACAACGAGAAGAACGAGGCGACGCTCCTACTCCTCTACGACTACTACACCGCCGAGAAGGACTGGAAGAACGCCCTCGACTCGCTCCGGCGCGCCACCGAGGTCAACCCCGCCAATCGCGACCGGATGGTGGCCCTCGGCCGGAAGATCCGCGCGGACGGCGACCTCGAGCGAGCCGCCCAGGTCTTCGCCGCCGCGGCCGAGGCGCTCCCGGGCGACGCCGCCGTCCTGACGGAGTACGCCGCCGTCCTCCTCGCGCTCCGGAAGACGGACGCCGCCCTCGAGCCGCTCATGAAGGCGGTCTCCGCCGCGCCGGGTCGCGAGGTCGTCCACGCCAACCTCGCCGCCGTCCTCCGCCGGAAGAACCAGTTCCGCGAAGCCGAGCGCGAATACCGGGAGGCGCTCCGGTGCGATCCCGACTACGTGCCGGCCCTCCTCGGCCTCGGGACCCTCCTCCTCCAGCGGCAGAGCGCCGCGGACGCGGTCGAGCCCCTCCGGAAGGCCGTCGCCCTCGACAACCGGAACGCCGACGCCGTCTGGGCCCTCGTCCGGGCCCTCCGCCTCTCGGGTCAGACGAAGGAGGCGGGCGAGATGCTCCCCCGGTCGCTCGAGCTGGACACCGCCGAGATCTGGAACGAGGCGGGCGTCCTCCTGGCCGACCGCGGGCGGTTCGACGAGGCGGCCCAGGCGTTCGGCCGCGCGGCCGACCGGGCGCCCGACGCCCCCGTCTACCGGACGAACCGGGACCGCGCCGCCGCCAGCGCGAAGTTCCTGAAGGACGCCGGGACCGCGGCGGCGCGCTGACCGGCACGCCTCAGCTCGCCGCGGGCTCGCTCCGCAGGACCTCGAGGAAGTCCGCCAGGATCCGCGCCGTGGCTCCCCAGATGGCGTGGCCGCGGTAGTGGTAGACGAGCGTCTTCACGTCGCGCCCCTTCCACCGGATCGCCTTCTCCTCCACGACCAGCGGATCGAGGAGATACGAGAGGGGGACCTCGATGATCGACTCCACCTCGGCCGCCTCGGGCCGGAACTCCACGGGGTAGGGGATCGCCCCGACGAACGGCCAGACCTCGAAATCGGTCACCGTGACCATCTTCGGCAGCGCCCCGAGGAGCCGCACCGCGTTCCGCGGCACCCCGATCTCCTCCTCGGTCTCGCGCGTGGCCGTCATCCAGAGGTTTGCGTCCTCCGGGTGCTGGCCGCCGCCGGGAAACGAGATCTGCCCCTTGTGGTGCTCCACCGTGTCCGTCCGCTTCGTGAAGAGGGTCCAGAGGGCATGGTCGCGGACGTAGAGCGGGATCAGGACGGCCGCGGGGCGGAGCGGTCCGTCGCCGACCCTCTCCTCCCGCGCCGGCTCGACGGCCCAGGTCCGGTCCAGCCGGGTCCGGATGTCGTCCATCCAGCTCGCCGGCGCGGTCCCGCTGCGGGCCGGCTCGGTCACGCCTCCGCCTCGTCGGGGAGGCCGAGGGCCGACTGGCGCGTGCGCACCTTCTCGCCGTGCTTGGCGAACAGCTGGAGGTAGGCCTCGATGTAGCCGTCGAGGTCCCCGTCGAGCACCCGGTCCACGTCCCCCATCTCGAAGCCGGTCCGGTGGTCCTTCACGAGCCGGTACGGGGCGAGGACGTAGGAGCGGATCTGCGATCCGAAGCCGATCTCCATCTTCACGCCCGCCCGGGCTGCGTCCTTCGCCCGCCGCTCCTCCACCGCCTTCTGGTAGAGCCGCGACCGCAGGACCTTCATCGCGAAGTCGCGGTTCTTGTGCTGGGAACGCTCGTTCTGGCAGGAGACGACGATCCCCGTCGGGAGGTGCGTGATCCGGATGGCCGACTCCGTCTTGTTGACGTGCTGCCCTCCCTTGCCGCCCGCGCGGAAGGTGTCCACCTTGAGGTCCTTCTCGTTGACCTCCACCTCGATGGAGTCGTCGATCTCCGGCGAGACGTGGACGGAAGCGAAGGAGGTGTGCCGCCGCGCCGCCGCGTCGAAGGGCGAGATGCGGACGAGACGGTGCACGCCGTGCTCGGACTTCAGGTGCCCGTAGGCGTACTCCCCCTCGAAGCGGAGCGTCGCCGTCTTGATCCCCGCGTCCTCGGCGTTCGCCACCTCGAGGATGCTCGTCCTCCACCCCTTCCGTTCGCCGAACCGCTCGTACATCCGAAGGAGCATCTCGGCCCAGTCCTGGGCCTCCGTCCCCCCCTGCCCGGCGTGGATCTCGAGGATCGCGGGCAGGGTGTCCTCCGCGTCCGTCAGCTTGAAGGTCAGCTCCTTCTCGCGCGCGAAGGCTCCGATGGACGCGAGGGCGAGGTCCGCGTCCCCTTCCACGGGCTCGCCGGACTTCAGGAACTCGAGAAGGATCTCCAGCTCCTCCTGCTTCTCCTTCAGGAGCCGGTCGTCCGCGATGACGGTCTCCGCCTTCTTCAGCTTCCGGAGCGTCTCCTGCGCGGCCACGTTGTCGCTCCAGAAACCCGGGGCTCCCGTTTTCCCTTCGAGGTCGACCTTCTCCTTCTCGGCCCG
>DAOMFB010000425.1:0-2866 GCA_035429585.1 Thermoanaerobaculia bacterium | reverse complement strand
CCTCGCGCGAGGTGAAGGTCCTCGACGCCTTCTCCCGCGCCGGCGTCGCCTTCGCCGACGGGAACAACGCGCAGGCGTGGCAGCTGCTGGGCACGGCCTTCAACGAGGCGCCCGGCCTCACCCGCGGCCGGGTCCTCGGCTTCGTCGACCGGCAGATGCGGATGATCGGCCCGAACCCGGGTCTCGACGGCAACTGGGTCCTCGCGCTGGCCTTCTGCGACGTCCGCGGCGACCTCGGCGAGGAGCTGGACAAGGCGACGCAGCGCGCCCCGGGGAACGCCCGCGTCCGGTATGCGCGCGCCCTGGCCGCCTGGCAGCAGGGGCGCGGCGCGGAGGCGGCCCGGGAGGCCCGGACCGCCTGCGACGCGGGCCTCTCCGAAGCCTGCGACCTGACGAAGTAAGGCCGGTCAGGGGGGCTCGGGGGGTGCGAACCCGGCGGCGCCGTGCCGCGACGGACGTCGCACCCCCCGATGATTACTAGCCCTTGATCGCGTCCCCCGGCTTGAAGTCCTTGCCCGAGACCGGCCGGGCCGTCGAGAGGCGCGGCCCCATGACCTTGTCGATCTTCAGGCGGCCGACCTTCGTCTCGTTCTGGCCGAGCACCTCGCCCGTGTCCGGGTCCTTGATCGGGGCCCCCATCCGGACGACGTTGAACTCGTCCCCTTCCTTCACGCCCGCCTCCGAGCCGACGTTCAGGTAGATCGTCCCGCCGTCCACGCGCGCGACCTTCCCGGCGACGCCCGAGGCGTCCCCGGCCCCGCCGGCGCCGCTCGTCGAGAGCGTCTTCTTCGAGAGGGAGTCGGCCAGCTTCACGACGACTGGCCGGATCAGGTGGTCGAGCTTGCGCTGGTCGTCCACGCCGCCGCCGGCGCCCGCGACGTACACCTTGGCGTCCGAGCTCGACTCCTTGGCGGAGTCGGCCCAGACGATCTCGCCCGTCGACACGGAGAACGCCCGGGCGTCGATGGCACAGTCCATCTTCGAGGTGCCGACGTTGATCGACGGGAGGCCGCGGAGGAGGCCGCCCGGGACGCTGGCGCCCGTCTTCTGGGCACCCAGCTCCGTCAGTGCGCCGGTGATGATGTACTCCACACCGAGGAGCTTGCCGACCTTCATCGCCGTCTTCGGGTCGAGGTCGCCCGAGAGCGCCAGCCCCTTCTCCTGCATGATGTGGGCCAGCTGCTCGCGCTCGATCACGCGGTAGCTCCCGCGCTTGACGAGCTCGGTCACGAACATGTCCTGGGTCTGCTCGCCGGCGTGGTACCAGCCCCAGCTCCAGCCCGAGACCTTGTTCTTGAACTCGATGACCGCCACGCGCGGCTTGGCCTGCGCGGCGGCGGGGCCCGTGGCCGCGATCAGTGCGGCGGCGACGGCGACGGCGGCGATCCGGTACGCTTTCATCTGTCTCCTCCTGGCGTCCTATGGCTGCACATTCTAACCATCCTAGACTTCCCGGCATGTCCGGCCCCGACGACGGGAGCCCGCCCGTCCCGATTCCGATCGAGGAGGTGCTCGACCTCCATCCCTACCGGCCCGGGGAGACGGCGGCCGTCGTGGCCGACTACGTGGAGGCGGCCGCCGCGAAAGGGCTCCGCGAGGTGAGGCTCGTCCACGGCCGCGGCACGGGCGTCCAGCGGGCCATCGTCCGCGCCGCCCTCTCCCGCTCGCCCCATGTCGCGTCGTACGCCGACGCGACGCCCGACCGCGGGGGCTGGGGCGCGACCGTCGCGCGCCTCCGGCCGCCCGCGGCGGGGCGTTAGCGCGGCTCTCCGGCGTTAGACTCCGTCGCGTGAAAAATCTGACGCCCCCGCCGAAGAACCGGACCACCGTCATCCGGGGTTCCGGGATGTACGTCCCCCCGCAGGTCGTCACCAACGCGATGATGTCCCGCATCATGGACACCTCGGACGAGTGGATCGTCCCCCGGACCGGGATCCGGGAGCGTCGTTTCACCGCCCCCGGGGTCGGCTCGGCCGAGATCGGCGCCGAGGCCGCCCGTGCCGCCCTCGCCGACGCCGGCCTCGCGGCGGAGGAAATCGACCTCATCGTCTTCGCGACGATGACCCCGGACCACTACTTCCCGGGCAACGGCGGCCTCCTCGCCGACCGCCTCGGCCTCAAGACGACGCACGCCCTCGACATCCGGATGCAGTGCGCGGGGTTCCTCTCGGGGCTCCAGACGGCCGACGCGTTCATCCGCTCGGGGATGTACGACCGGATCCTCCTCGTGGGCGCGGAGGTCCACAGCGGCCTCATGCCGTGGCCCCCGTCGGTCTGGGACGTCATGCTCGGCGTGACCCCCGGCCCCTGCGACCCGGCGTGGTACGCCAAGGCGACCTCCCTGCGCGACCGGGCCGTCCTCTTCGGCGACGGCGCCGGAGCCTTCGTCCTCGAGGCGAACGAGTCCGGGGACGGACGCGGCCTCCTCTCGTTCGCCATGTACACGGACGGGGCGCACTGGGACAAGCTCCACGTGCCCGGGGTCGGCTGCAAGTACCGCCCCTACGTCAGCCACGAGATGGTCGAGAAGCTCGAGGCCGTTCCCATCGTCGAGGGACGGCAGGTCTTCCGCCTCGCCGCGAACCTGATGCCGGCCGCGGTTCTCGAGGTCCTGAAGGCCCACGGGAAGACCCTCGAGGACCTCGACCTCCTCCTGATGCACCAGGCCAACCTCCGGATCAACGAGGCCGCCCAGAAGGTGCTCGGCCTGCCCGACGCGAAGGTCTTCAACAACATCGAGAAGTACGGCAACACGACGGCCGCCACCCTTCCGATGGCCTTCCACGAGGCGCGGCTCGCGGGACGGATCCGGCCGGGCAGCCTCGTCGGCTTCACCGCTCTCGGCGCGGGCCTCCACTGGGGGGCC
>DAOMFB010000424.1:0-2870 GCA_035429585.1 Thermoanaerobaculia bacterium | reverse complement strand
GAGCGCGAGGCAGGGGAGTTCGCCCGCGTCGGGGTGGAGCAGATCGGCATCGACGTCGGCGTGGCGCTCCTGGCCCCCGCCGGCAGGAAGCTGAGCGAAGCCGACTCGCCGACGGGCCGGTTCGACACGGAGGAGCTGTTCTGGGTGGCAGAGAGCCCGGGAGGCTACGACCTCGTGGTGAGCTCCCTCGAAGAGGGCGCTCCCCCGGGGGCCTGCGAAGTGCGGCTCCTCGAGCGCCGGCCCGCGTTTCCGGCGGACCGGGTCCGGGTCCGGGCGCAGGCGGCCTTCGCGGAGGGCTACGCGCTCTCCCAGAAGGAGGCGACCGCCGCCCAGCGACAGGCAGTGGAAGCGCTCGAGCGGAGCCTCGCGCTCTGGCGGGAAGCGGGCGAGAGGAGATGGGAGGCGATGACGCAGGTGGCGATCGCCTCCAGCTGCCACAACTACCTCGACGACCCGGCCCGCGCGGTCTCGCTCTACGAGGCCGCCCTTCCCACGTGGCGGGCGGCGAACGACCTCCGGATGGAGGCTTTCACCCTCTTCGGACTCGCCACGGCCGAGTGGCGGAGGAACGCCTTCCCCCGGGCGCTCGAGCGCTACGGGGCGGCCCTCGACCTCGCCCGACGCCTCGCCGACCCCTCTCTCGAGGCGCAGATCCTCTCGAACATCGCGATGGTCCGGAACGCCGCGGGAGAGAAGGAGGCGGCCCTCGATCTTTACCGGCAGGCCCTCCCGCTCCTCCGCCGGACGGAGAACCGCTACGCCGAGCAGTACACGCTCGCGAACATCGGCCTTCTTTACGACGAGTCGGGGGAGAAGCAGAAGGCCCTGGACGCCCTCCGCGAGTCGCTCGCCCTCTGCCGGAACCTCGACCTCCGGAAGGCCGAGGCCGTGGTCCTCGCGGACATCGGCCGGATCTACGTCGAGATGGGCGAGGGGAAGACGGGCCGCGAGCACCTCGAGCGGAGCCTGGAGATCAGCCGCGCGCTCGGCGACCGGCCCGGCGAGGCGCTGGCCCTCATGAGCCTCGGGCAAAGCCAGGCCGACGAGTCCCGGCCCGCGGAGGCCCTCGCGTCGTACGGGCGGTCCCTCGCCCTCTTCCGGGAGGCCGGGGACCGGCGGTTCCAGGGCGTCCTCCTGAACCGCCTCGCCGAGCTCGAATCGCTCCGGGGCGACGCGGCCCGCGCGCTCCGCCTCGCCGAAGAATCCCTCGCCCTCTCGCGCAGCACGGGAAACCGGTTCACCGAGGGAAAGGCCCTGACCAGCCTCGCCGTCGCGTCGGCCGCGCTCGGGGACGAGGGGGCGGCGCGCGCCCGCCTGCTGGAGGCCCGCTCTCTCCAGAGGTCGACCGGGGACCGCCCCCAGCTCGCGCGGACCTGCTACGAGCTGGCGCGGCTCGAGCGGCGGCGCGGAGACCTCGAGTCCGCCCTCGCCTCCGCCCGGACGGCAACGGCGATCGTCGAGTCGCTCCGGACCGAGGTGATCAGCCACGACCTCCGGGCCACGTTCTTCGCCTCCGTCCGCCGCTACCACGCCCTCGTCATCGACCTCCTCGTCGCGCTGAACGGGAAGGCGCCCGGGTCGGGCTACGACGCCATGGCCCTCGAGGCGAGCGAGCGGGCCCGCGCCCGGGCCCTGCTCGACCTTCTGGCCGAGTCGCGCGGCGAGATCCGCCAGGGCGTCGCCCCGGAGCTGCTCCGCGAGGAGAAGGAGCTGCGAACGCGAATCGGAGTCCTCGTGGATGCCGAGGTCCGCCGGCTGGCGGGAGGCCGGCGCGGGGCGGGTTCCCCGCGCGAGGCCGACCTCGAGTCGCTGCGCGCCGAATACCAGAGGCTCCAGGAACGGATCCGCCAGGCGAGCCCGCGCTACGCCGCCCTGATGCAGCCCCGCCCGGCCAGCCTCGAGACGATCCGGCGGCAGCTCGGGGACGACACGGTCCTTCTCGAGTACTGGCTCGGCGAGGAGCGCGGGTACTGCTGGACGGTCACGCCCGACTCGCTCGTCGTTCGCGGGCTCCCCGGCCGGGAGGAGGTGGAGAGGCGGGCGCGCCGCCTCTACGAGCTCCTGACCGCCCGAAACCTGCACCCCCGCGGCGAGGGCGTCCCGGATCGGCAGGCCCGCGTCGCCCGCGCCGATGCCGCTCTCCCCGGCGCGGCGTCGGCTCTTCGGCGGATCCTCCTCCCCCCCGCGGAGGCGCTCGGTTCGCGGCGGCTCCTCGTCGTCGCCGACGGCGCCCTCCAGGTCGTCCCGTTCGCCGTCCTCCCGGCGCGGGCCTCGGGACCGCCGCTCGCGACGAGCCACGAGATCGTCATGATTCCGTCGGCCACGGCCCTCGCCCTCCTGCGGGAAGACCTCTCGGGGCGCGAGCCCGCCCCCGGGGCGCTCGCCGTCTTGGCGGACCCGGTCTTCGACGCGAACGACGTGCGAGTCCGGAGACGGGAGGCACGGGGCGAGGCCGCCCCGCCCCCGTCGGAGCCTCCGGCGCCGGCCCTCCGGTCCCTCGACGGCACGGACGGGACTCCGGCGGACGGAGGGCTGCCGCGCCTCCGCTACAGCCGGGAGGAGGCACGGGCGATCCTCCGGCTCGTCGCCGCCGGGGACCGGATGGAGGCGCTCGACTTCGACGCCAGCCTCGAGACGGCGACGGGCCCCGGCCTCGGCCGGTATCGGATCGTCCACTTCGCCACGCACGGCGTTCTGAACACGCGGCGGCCGGAGCTCTCGGGGGTCGTCCTCTCGCTCGTGGACCGGGACGGCCGGAAGAAGCCCGGATTCCTCTCCGCCGTGGACGTCTTCAACCTCCGGCTTCCGGTCGAGCTCGTCGTCCTGAGCGGCTGCCAGACCGCCCTCGGCCGGGAGATCCGGGGAGAAGG
>DAOMFB010000423.1:0-2876 GCA_035429585.1 Thermoanaerobaculia bacterium | reverse complement strand
CGGCCGCGGCCGGGGGCCGGGAGGCGGTGCGCGTCGGGGCACCACTCGGCCGCCGCGCCGAGCGCGGAGCGCCCCTCCCAGTAGGCGAGGCCGGAGTGCGACGCCCGGCCGGTCACCTCGAGCGTCCACTCGGTCAGGCCGCGCCGTCCCGTCACGAGCGTCTCGCTCTCTCCCCGGGCCGACCCGGGCTCGAGGACGAGGACGGCCCGGGCCCGCGCGCTCCACGCGCGCGTGGCCGCGGTGGAGATGGCGCCCTCGGACTCCTCGTCGGGCACCGCGACGAGGAGAAGATCCCGGGGAGCCTTCCGCCCCCCGGCGGCCAGGAGGTCGAGGGCGCCGACCAGCATCGCGAGGCCGCCCTTCATGTCGAGCGCGCCGGTCGCGACGAGCCGGTCCGCCTCGAGGCTCGGCGTCCGGGCGGAGAGGACCGTGTCGAGGTGCCCGACGAGGAGGAGATGGCCGTCGGCCGTGGACGGACCGCGGGCGACGAGGACGGGCTGCGGCACGCCGCGCGCGTCCGGCTCCTCGGCGATCTGGACGGCGAGGCCGTGCCGCTCGAGCTCGCGCCCCAGCCGCAACGCGACGCGCCGGATTCCCTCCGCGTTCCCGCTCTCCGACGAGATCGCGCAGAGGTCCACGAGGAGAGAACGCGAGGCGGCGAGGATGTCCCGGGAAGGCGGCCCGGAGGCTGCGGTCATCTGCTCTCCCGACGATCCGGAGTGTAGCTTGCGTGCGTGCGCCCGTGGCCGGCGCCCTTGCGGGGGGGCGGCGCCGGAACCTACAGTTGCGGGGCCATGTCCCACCTCGCGCCGCCGCTTCCCGTGCGCACGTCCCTGCTCCTCACGGCCCTGCTCGTGACGCTGCCGGCCCCTCCGGCGGCCGCGCAGGAGCCGGCCCGGGTCTGGCAGGGCACGGTCGTCATCCCGACCTATCGGGACGGGCTCCCCGACCCGAACCCGCCGTTCGACCTCTTCCTGCCGGTCACGGGGGGTCGGCTGAACTACCCCTACACGCTCCGCAACGCCCTGACGGACGTCCGGACGGACACGACGTGGCGGGCCCTGTGGCTCGAGAACGAGTACCTGAAGTGCCTCGTCCTGCCGGACCTCGGCGGGCACCTCTACGGCTGCACGGACAGGCGCAACGGGCGGCAGATGTTCTACGCGAACACGTCGATCAAGCCGGCGCGGATCGCCTACCGCGGGGCGTGGGCGGCGCTCGGGGTCGAGTTCAACTTCCCCGTCTCGCACAACTGGATGACCGTCTCGCCGGTCGACTTCGCCACGGCCACCGCGCCGGACGGGAGCGCCTCGGTCTGGGTGGGAAACATCGACCGGCCGTACGGGATGCAGTGGCGCGTGCAGCTGACGCTCCGCCCGGGCCGGGCGGTGCTCGAGCAGCACACGGCGCTCTACAACCGGAGCGACGTCCGCCACCGCTTCTACTGGTGGACGAACGCCGGCGTCGAGGTGTGGGACGACTCGAAGATCCTCTACCCGCAGGAGCGGACGGCCTCCCACGGCTTCACCTTCGTGGACACGTGGCCCATCGATTCGGCCGGGCACGACCTCTCGGTGGTGGGGAATCACCGGTACGGGCCCGTCTCGCGCTTCAGCCACGGCAGCCGCGAGCCCTTCATGGGCGTCTACCACCCGCGGACGAAGTCGGGCGTCGTCCACTGGTCGTCGCCGCTGGACCTGCCGTCGAAGAAGCTCTGGTCCTTCGGCAGCGACGCGGACGGACTCGACTGGCGCCGTGCGCTCTCGGACGACGGCAGCGCCTACGTGGAGATCCAGGCCGGCCCGTTCCGCAACCAGGAGACCTACGGCTTCCTCGAGCCCCAGCAGTCGATGCGCTTTTCCGAGTACTGGCTGCCGATGCAGGACCTCGGGGGCCTCTCGCGCGCGACCACCGACGCCCTGCTGAACCTCTCGCGGGAGCCCGCGACGCCGGGCACCGTCACGCTGGTCCTCGCGCTCGACGTGCTGCGGGCCTTTCCGGGCGCCCGGCTGACCGTGGCGGACGGCGAGCGGACGGTGCTGGCCGAGACGGTCTCCCTGACCCCGTCCGCCACGCTCCGCCGCCGCCTCCCCGGCCAGCTCTCGGCAGGGACGTACACCGTTCGCGTGGCCGACGCGACGGGCGTCGAGATCCTCCGGCACACCGAGGGGGTCTACGACGTCGCGAAGGACGACGTCCGCACCGGGCCGCAGCCATGGCCGAAGGTCGTCCCGCTCTCCGAGCGGACGGACAGCGACTTCGTGGCCGCCGGCATGGAGCAGGAGCTGGACGGGCAGCGGCTCCCGGCGCTCGCCACCTACCGCGACGGCCTGAAGAGGTACCCGGAGAGTCTCGAGCTTCAGCGCGCGGCGGGGCGGCTGCTGACGGGGCTGAAGCAGTACGAGGCCGCCGTCCCGCTCCTCGTGAAGGCGCTCGCCCGGGTCAGCAACGACCGCGAGGCGGCGTACTACCTCGGCGTCGCCGAGCTCGCCCTCGGGCGCACGCGGCCGGCCACGGCCGCCTTCGAGAACGCGCAGCAATACGGGCCCTTCCGGGCGGCCGCGCTCTTCGAGCTGGCGGCGATCGCATGGCGCGGCGGGGCCCGGGGCGAGGCGCTGGACCGGCTCGGGCTGGCCGTCGGCGAGGCGCCCGAGGCCGTCCGCGCCGGCGCCCTCGAGATCGCGCTCCTCCGGACGACCGGGCAGGCCGAAAAGGCCCGCGCGCGCCTCGCGGAAGGACGCGCCAAGGACCCGACCAGCTCGTTCCTCCGGTACGAGGGGACGAAGCTCGGCGCGGCCGACTACAAGCTGTGGCCGCGCCTGGCGGCGGACCCCGAGCTGATGCTCGGGATCGCCGACGGCTAGGTCGGGTGATGC
>DAOMFB010000422.1:0-2899 GCA_035429585.1 Thermoanaerobaculia bacterium | reverse complement strand
TCCTCGACCAGATCGAGGTCCTCTCCCGGGGCGGGAGCGACCTCTTCCTCGACGTGGCGCGGACGCCGGCCGAGGAGTGGGACGGCGCGACCGTGGCCTTCGCCCTCGCGAACTTCTTCTCGGCGCACCACCGGATGATCGAGGCCCTGCCGCGCCTGGCCGAGCTGAAGCGGCGCCTCCCGTCGGGCGGGGCCGACCTCGCCCAGAGCGGCCTCCGGCGCTCCTTCTCCCGCGGCGACCTCAGGGACCTCGTCGTCCTCTTCCACCTCGCCTGGTCGGGGCAGACGCTCTCGAAGGACCCGCTCCTCGCGAAGCTCCGGAAGCGCGGGCACGGCTTCTCGGAGGAGGAGAAGAACGCCCTCCTCGACCGGCAGGAGGAGTTCCTCTCCGAGGTGATCCCGGCGTGGAAGCGGGCCCTCGCGACGGGCAACGTCGAGCTGACGACGAGCCCGTACCACCACCCGATCCTGCCGCTCCTCGTCGATTCGACCTCCGGACGCGAGGCGCGGCCCGACATGCCGCTCCCCCACCGCCGCTTCGCCCGGCCCGACGACGCCCGCGAGCAGCTGGCCCTCGGCCTCTCGACCTTCGAGCGGCACTTCGGCTTCCGCCCCGGGGGGATGTGGCCTCCGGAGGGGGCGGTCTCGGAGCCGGCGCTCGCCCTGATGGCGGCGGCGGGGGTCCGGTGGGTCGCCACGGACGAGGACGTCCTCCTCCAGTCGCTCTTCCACCCCGAGCGCCACTTCGGGGAGGGGGACAAGGCGCGGACGGTCTTCCACCCGTACCGGCTCGAGCGGGGCGACTCCCCCGTCCTCTTCTTCCGGGACCGGATCCTGTCGGACCGGATCGGCTTCTCGTACGCCACGTGGGACCCGGCCGCGGCGGCCGCCGACTTCATCGCACGGCTGCACGCCATCCGGGCGGCCGCGCCCGACGAGGACCTCGTCGTCCCGGTCATCCTCGACGGCGAGAACGCCTGGGAGACCTACCCCGAGAACGGCGCCCCCTTCCTCCACTCGCTGGCCGCCACGCTCGCCGCCGACGGGATCCGGGTCATGAAGCCCTCCGACGTCCTCCGGGAGATGGAGCCGCGCCCGCTGACGCGCCTCGTCGCCGGGTCGTGGGTGGACGGGAACCTCCGGACCTGGGTCGGCGCGCCCGCGAAGAACCGGGCGTGGGACCTCCTGACGCAGATCCGCGACGACCTCGCCGCCGACGTCGCGTCGGCGCCCGCCCTTTCCCCCCCCGAGGTCCTGAAGGGGGGCGCGCCGCCGGCCGCCATCGCGAAGGCGGCCCTCTTCGCGGCGGAGGCGTCCGACTGGTTCTGGTGGTTCGGCGACGACCACACCTCCGCGCACGACGCCGTCTTCGACGCCCTCTTCCGCGGGCACCTGATCACCGCCTGCCGGGCCCTCGGCCGCCCGGCGCCGCCAGAGCTGGACCAGCCGGTCGAGCGGCGGATCGCGGCACCGGCCGTCCTCTCCACCTCGCCCCTCTCGCCCCACATCGACGGAGAGCACCCCGACTTCTTCGAGTGGCTGGGGGCGGGGCGCCACGCCGCGCGGCCGAAGGGGACGATGGAGCGCGGCCTCGGCCCCCTGAAGGAGATCCTCTTCGGCGGCGACGCGCAGGGGGAGCGCGTCTTCATCTGCCTGAACCCGACGGCGCCCCCCGCCTCGACGTCGCTCGAGGACAAGCGCCTCCGCGTCGTCTTTCCGGGACCGGGCGGCGGCGCGGCGGCCGTCCACGAGCTGGCGCTCCGCCCCGGCGTCTCCACGCAGGGGGACTGCTCCCTCGCCGTCGGGCGCGTGGCGGAGATCGCCCTGCCGCGCCCGAAGACCGAGGGCCGGGCCGTGGCGTTCCGCGTCCACCTGCTCGACGGCGAGGGGCGGGAGCTGGAGACGATTCCGGACGGCGACTTCATCCGCTTCGAGACCGAGCAGGTCGACTGGAGCGCCTGAGGTGAGCGGGCCCGCGGCACGCGGGACGGGCCCGCCGCTCCGCGAGGCGCTCGCCGCCGTCGTCGGAGAGGCGCGGGTCCGGACGCGGCCGATCGACCGGATCGCCTGGGCTTCGGACGCGAGCTTCTACCGCCTCGTGCCGGAGGCCGTCGTCCACGCGCGGAGCGCCGGGGAGGTCCGCGCCCTCTTCGCCCTCTCCCGCGAGCGGCGGGTCCCGGTCGTCTTCCGCGCCGCGGGGACGAGCCTGTCGGGGCAGTCGATCACCGACGGGATCCTCGTGGAGGTCGCCCGGGGGTTCCGCGGCCTCGCCGTGGAGGACGAGGGGCGGCGGATCCGGCTCCAGCCCGGCGTCGTCGGCGCGCACGCGAACCGCGCCCTCGCCCCCTGGGGGCGGAAGATCGGGCCCGACCCGGCCTCCCTCGCCACCTGCACGGCGGGGGGGATCGTCTCGAACAACGCGAGCGGCATGTGCTGCGGCGTGGAGCGGAACGCGTACCACACCCTCGAGTCGCTCACCTTCGTCCTGCCGTCGGGGACCCTGATCGACACGGCGCGTCCCGACGCCGACGACGAGCTCCGCGCGAAGGAGCCGGCCCTCTGGCAGGGGCTCCTCGAGCTGAAGGCGCGGCTCGAGGCGGACGCTCCCCTCGCGGCCCGGATCCGGGCGAAGTACCGGACGAAGAACACGACCGGCTACTCCCTGAACGCCTTCCTCGACTTCTCGCGGCCGGTGGAGATCTTCCGGCACCTCCTCGTCGGGTCGGAGGGGACGCTCGCCTTCATCGCCGAGGCCGTCCTCGCCACCGTGCCCGACCTGCCGGTGAAGCAGACGGGGCTCCTCCTCTTCCCCGACCTCCACGCGGCCTGCGCCGCCATCGTCCCGCTCCGCGACGCCGGCGCCGCCGCGCTCGAGGTGATGGACCGCGCGGCGCTCCGCT
>DAOMFB010000421.1:0-2903 GCA_035429585.1 Thermoanaerobaculia bacterium | reverse complement strand
GCCTCCGGGCAGCCTCCCGCTCCCCCGCTCGCCGGGGCGCGGGAGACGCCGCTCCCGCCCGAGCCACGGCTGGAAGGCCCGCCGGGACCGCAGCTTCAGGCCCTTCGGAGGAGGGAAGACGCCGTCCTCTCCACGTGGGGATGGGTCGACAAATCGAAGACGATCGCCGAGGTCCCCGTGGACCGGGCGATCGAGATCGCGGCCGAGAAAGGCCTGCCGGTGAGGTACGGGAACCCCGCGCCGGCCCCGGCGGCCGGCGGAGCCCCGAAGTGACACGACGCGTCCTCCCGCTCGTCTCCGCGGCCGCGATCCTCCTCGCCGCCGTCCCCGCCCCGGCCCAGAAGTGGACCGGGATGCAGGGAGCGGCTCCGCTTCCGGCGCCTCCGACGAAAGAGGTCGGCTTCGACCAGAAGCTCGGCGGGCAGGTCCCTCTCGACCTCGCCTTCAGGGACGAGACCGGGAAGGACGTGAAGCTCTCGCAGTACTTCGGGAAGAAGCCGGTCGTCCTCCACCTCATGTACTTCGAGTGCCCGATGCTCTGCGGCATGTCGATCGAGGGGCTCCTGCGGAGCCTCCGCGCCCTCTCCTGGGACGTGGGGAAGGAATTCGAGGTCGTGACGGTCAGCTTCGACGCGCGCGAGGGGCCGACGCTGGCGGCCGCGAAGAAGGCGAACGTGATCGAGACCTACGCGCGCCCCGGCGCGGACGCCGGCTGGCACTTCCTGACCGGGAGCGAGGCTTCCATCCGGGCTCTCACGCAGGCGGTCGGATTCCGGTACGTCTGGGACGCCGAGCAGAAGCAGTTCGCCCATGCGACGGGCATCGTGATCCTGACGCCGGGCGGGAAGATCTCGCGGTACTTCTTCGGGATCGAGTACCCCACGAAGGACCTGCGTCTCGGCCTGATCGACTCGACCGTCGAGAAGATCGGCTCCCTGACGGATCAGCTCCTGCTCATGTGCTACCACTACGACCCGCGTGTCGGCCGCTACACGCCGGCGATCAACCGCCTCCTGAAGGGCGCGGCCGCGCTGACCGTCGTCGGGCTCGCGGCCTTCGTCCTCGCGATGTTCCGGCGCGAGCGCCGGACGGACGGCGACGCGCGGAAGGCGGCCTGACGCCATGACGCCCCACGCCCCTCTCTTCCCGACCTCGGCCTCGGAGCTGGCGCGCCAGGTCGACTACCTCTTCTTCTTCGCGCTGGCCTTCTCGGTCTTCTTCGCCCTCCTGATCGCCGGCCTCATCGCCTACCTCGGCTCGAAGTACCGGCGAAGCCACGACGCCGAGATCGGCGTGGCGGTCGACGACCACGCGACCTCCTCGAAGATGCTCGAGCTGACATGGACGGCAATCCCGTTCGGCCTCCTCCTGATCCTCTTCGGCTGGGGGACCTGGGTCTTCTTCCACCAGATGCGTCCGCCCGACGACGCCGTCGAGTACTGGGTCACCGGGAAGCAGTGGATGTGGAAAATGCAGCACCCGGACGGCACCCGCGAGATCAACGAGCTGCACGTCCCGCTCGGTCGCGCCGTGAAGCTGAAGATGATCTCCGAGGACGTCATCCACGACTTCTTCGTCCCGGCCTTCCGCGTCCACGTGGACGTCCTCCCGTCGCGCTACACGACGTACTGGTTCAAGGCCGACCGGACCGGCACCTTCCACCTCTTCTGCGGGCAGTACTGCGGCGTCGAGCACTCCTACATGGTCGGAAAGATCGTCGTCATGGAGCCGAAGGAGTACGAGCAGTGGCTCGCGGGGGTGCGGCCGGGACGCGCGCCGCTCCGGACCGGCGAGGAGCTGTTCGTCGCGAGCGCCTGCAACACCTGCCACCGGAGCGACTCGTCGGCGCGCGCGCCGATCCTGAACGGGCTCTGGGGGAAGAGCGTGAAGCTGCTGGACGGGTCGACGGTGACGGTCGACGACGCCTACGTCCGGGAGTCGATCGTGAACCCGCAGGCGAAGATCGTCGCCGGCTACCAGCCGATCATGCCGACCTTCAAGGGCGTCCTCTCCGAGGAGGAGCTCCTCACGCTCGTCGAGTACGTCAAGAAGCTGCCGCCGCCCTCCGCCGGCGCCGAGGGGAGACCCTGACATGACGGAAGCGAAGACGGCGGCCCCGGCCGCGTCCGACCCGCCCGGCCACGCCCGGGTCAACTACCTGAACGAGACGTGGGGCCTGAAGTCGTGGCTCCTGACGCTGGACCACAAGCGGATCGGGATCCTCTACCTGATCTCCGTCAGCTTCTACTTCGCCATCGGCGGGCTCATGGCGGCCCTGATCCGGATCGAGCTGGCGACACCGCAGGGGGACCTCGTCTCCCCCGACTGGTACAACCGCCTCTTCACGATGCACGGCGTGATGATGATCTTCTTCTTCCTCATCCCCGCCGTGCCCGGGGTCCTCGGCAACTTCCTCCTCCCCCTGATGATCGGGGCGAAGGACGTCGCCTTCCCGAAGCTGAACCTCGCCTCGTGGTACCTCTACAACGTCGGCGCCCTCTTCGCGTTCTGGGCGCTCCTCCACGGCGGCGTCGACACGGGCTGGACCTTCTACACGCCCCTCTCGACGACCTACACGAACACGCACGTCATCGCCGTCGGGCTCGGGATCTTCATCAACGGCTTCTCGAGCATCCTGGCCGGCGTCAACTTCATGGTGACGATCCACCGGATGCGGGCGCCGGGGCAGGGGTGGTTCCGCCTGCCGCTCTTCGTCTGGGGAATCTACGCGACGAGCCTCATCCAGGTCCTCGGGACGCCGGTCCTCGCGATCACGATCCTCCTCCTCGCCGCCGAGCGCCTCGTCCACATCGGCATCTTCGACCCCGCCTACGGCGGCGACCCGGTCCTCTTCCAGCACTTCTTCTGGTTCTACTCCCACCCCGCCGTCTACATCATGATCC
>DAOMFB010000420.1:0-2907 GCA_035429585.1 Thermoanaerobaculia bacterium | reverse complement strand
CGAGGGCGCCGCTAGCGGGTCTCGGTGACCTTCCGGAGCCCCCGCGGAGCGTCCGGATCGAGGCCGCGCTCGAGCGCCGCGTGGAACGCGAGGAGCTGGCCCGGGACGACGGCGACGAGCGGCGAGAGGAGCTCGGGGACGGCGGGGAGCGGGATCGCGCCCCGCACGGGAAGCCCGACCGGCAGGACGGGGCTCCCTCGCGCCCGGAGCCCCAGCACCCGGCGCGCCAGCGCCAGCAGCTCCCCCGCGGGCTTTCCGCCGGGCGCCGAGACGAGAACGGCTGGCAGGCCCCGCTCCGCGAGCGCGATCGGCCCGTGCTGGAAGTCGGCCGACGAGTAGGGCTCCGCGAGAATCAGGGCCAGCTCCTTCAGCTTCAGGGCGATCTCCCACGCGGTCGGGTAGTTCACGCCGCGCGCGAGGACGACGGCCCGGGAGGTCCCGGCGAGCCGGCGGGCCATCCGCCGGACGGCGGCCTCCGCCCCGAGCGCCAAGGCCACGGCGTCGGGGACGGCGTGCAGCTGCCCGAGGAGCGCCTTCCGTCCCGCGAACGAGATCGCGAGAAGGGCGACGGCCGCCAGCTGCACCGTGTAGGTCTTCGTCGCCGCGACGCTCCGCTCCTCCCCGGCGTGGAGGGGGATGACCTCGGCCGCCGCGTGCGCGAGCGGGCTCTCCGCGTCGTTCACGATGGCGAGCGTCGGGGCGCCGGCCCGGCGCGCGGCAGCCACCGTCTCGACGATGTCGGGCGACCGCCCCGACTGGGAGATCCCCACGACGAGCCCTCCCCGCGCGTCCGGCGGCCGCCCGTAGAGGGTCGTCAGCGACGGCGCCGCCAGGGCGACCGGCAGGCCGTCGAGCGCGCCGAAGAGGTACTGCGCGTACCGGGCGGCGTTGTCGGAGGTCCCCCGCGCCGCGACGAGGACGAAGCGGATCCCCGCCTTCCGGAGCGGGACGGCGAGCCGCGCCACCCGGCTCCCCTCGCGCGCGAGGAAGCGGGCGACGGCCTCCGGCTGCTCCGCGATTTCGGCGTGAAGCCGTGAGGCGGACCACGTTTCGGCCACGGAGCGATGCTACCGTAGCGCTTCTCCCGCATGTCGCGCCCCCGGCCGCGCCTCCCGAGAGCTCCCCGCCTCCTCAAGCCGTTCCTGAGGCCGGCCGCGTACCGCGTCCTGCCGCCGGAGCTCCGGGTCCGGCGCGTCGGGCGGCTCGCCGGGGCGCTGCCGGGAGGGGTCCGCGACCCGCAGTTCGAGACGTTGCTGCGCCGGATCGACGACGCGCCCACCCTGCCGGGCAACGCGGCGGCGCTCTTCTTCGACGGGGCGGAAGCCTTCGCCGCCATGAGCGAGGCCGTGGCCGCCGCCCGCGAGGAGGTCCTCCTCGAGTCGTACATCCTCCGGGACGACGCGACCGGGCGGCAGCTCTTCGGCGCGCTCGCGTCCGCGGCCCGCCGGGGCGTCTCCGTCCGGGTCCTCGCCGACGCGTGGGGGAGCTTCGGGACGCGCAGCGGCTTCTGGCGGGAGATGGCGGCGGCCGGCATCGACGTGCGCCTCTTCCACCCGCTCTTCTCCGCCCTCTGGTATCAGCCGTACCGGGACCACCGGAAGATCCTCGTCGTCGACCGGCGCGTCGCCTTCACGGGAGGGATGAACGTCGCCGACGAGTACGGCGCGGGGCCGGCGACGGGCGAGCCGGCGTGGCGCGACACGCACGCGCGCCTCGACGGGCCCGTCGCCTGGGAGATGGCGGTCGTCTTCTCGGAGGGGTGGGACCGCGCCGGCGGGAGGCCCTTCGCGATCCCGCCGCTCCCGTGGGACCCGGACGCGCCCCGCACCGGGGCGTCGGTCCTCGTCCTCGACTCCAGCCCGGGCCGGGGTCACGCCGAGTCGGCGTCGGCCCTCGCCGCCCTCGTCGGGGCGGCCCGGCGGAACGTCTGGCTCACCAACGCCTACTTCGCACCGGCCCGGGCGGCGCTGGCCGTCCTCGGGAACGCCGCCGAGCGCGGGGTGGACGTCCGCCTCCTCCTCCCGGGGCGGACCGACGTGCCCGTCGTCCGGCATGCGGGGCACGACCTCTATGCCGGGCTTCTCCGGCGTGGCGTGAGGATCTTCGAGTACGGCCGCTCGGTCCTTCACGCGAAGACCGTCGTCGCCGACGGGTTCGTCTCGGTCGTCGGCTCCTCGAACATGGATTTCCGGTCGTTCCACTTCAATGCCGAGTGCAACGTCGTCCTCCTCGACGAGGCGCCGGCCGCCGGCCTGGAGCGGCAGTTCCTCCGGGACCTCGAAGACTCCGTCGAGATCGCGGAGCCCGCCTGGAGCCGGCGGCCGTGGCCGCACCGCGCCGGCGACCGCGCGGCCGGCGCCCTGAGCCCGCTTCTGTGAGAATGCGCGGACCATGAGCCGCTTCGCCGCCCGAGCCTTCGTCCTCGCCCTCCTCGCCGCCGCGCCCTCCCTGCCGGCGCAGACGATCACGACGATCGCCGGCAACGGCCTCTACGGCCCGGCGAAGGAGGGCGTCGCCGCGTCCGCGTCCCCGTTCGCGTTCGCGGAGGGGATTCCCGGCGGCCTCGCCCTGGACGCCGAGGGGAGCCTCTACGTCTCGGAGACCTCCGCGGAGCGGGTCTGGAAGATCGACGGGAAGACCGGCCTCCTCGTCGCCGTGGCGGGGACCGGCCAGGGCGGCTTCTCGGGCGACGGCGGCCCCGCGACCGCGGCGCGCCTCCACGAGCCGGGCGATCTCGCCTTCGACCGGGAGGGGAATCTCTACGTCGCCGACCTCGGGAACAACCGCGTCCGGCGCGTCGACCGGAAGAGCGGCGTCATCTCGACGTTCGCCGGGTCGGGACGGCCCCTCTTCACGACGGCCGGCCTGCCGGCGACGGAGACCACCCTCGGGCGCGGGACCGGGCGC
>DAOMFB010000419.1:0-2915 GCA_035429585.1 Thermoanaerobaculia bacterium | reverse complement strand
AGCTCGATGACGAAGCCGAACCAGGCGAAGACGCCGAGCCCGACGCCGAGGGCGAAGGCCGCGGCGGACAGGGGGCGCGGGACGAAGAGGCGGTGCCCGACGAGGAACCCGATCAGGAGCGTCCAGTTGACGACGAGCGCCGGGTTCGCGGCGCCCTGGAGGATCCCGGTCAGGAACGGGAAGCGCGACGTCGGGCGCGGCGGCGCGGGCGCCTCGCCCGACGACTCGCCGTTGTTCCGCGCCGCGAGGCGCTCGGCCTCCGCCTCCCGCCGGAGATCCCAGAAGAGGAGCTTGAAGCCGTACGCCAGGAGGAAGAGCGCGAGGAAGCCGCGGACCCACCGGTTCGTGACGATCCGTTCGAGGGCCCACCCGAGCCCGAGGCCGATCGTGCCGCAGATCAGCGCGTCGATCGCCGCGCCGCCGAAGGCCACCCGGAAGGCGTCCTTTCGGTGCCCGTGGAGCGTCTTCCGGAGGATGCTCACGTTGAGGGGGCCCGGAGGGATCGCACCGAAGAACCCGGCGAGGAACCCGACCAGAAGGGTGAGCGGCACGTGTTCCACGGAGCCTCAATCCTCTCACGGTGTTTGCCGTCCCGCGCCGCACGGCGTAGAGTCGAACGGTGAGAGTCCGCCGCCTCGTCTTTCCGCTTTTCGCCGTTCTCGCGGCGCTCCCGCTCCTCTCGCAGAGCGTGGCGACGCTCGAGTTCGAGCCGCGCGTCGGGGCGATCAACGGCCGGGTCGTCGTGAAGTACCCGGCCCCTCCGGGCGCCACCGTCCGGTTCGGCGAGAAGAACGTGACCTACGTCCACGAGGACGCGGGGCACCTCGTCTTCCTCGTCCCGCCGAACGCCACCTCCTCGTTCATCGAGATCCGGATCGGCGACAAGGTCGTGGCCAAGAGCGCCGTTCCGTTCGTCGTCTCGGGCCCGTCGATGGTGCCGCCGAAGCTCATCGGGCTGAAGGAGGCGATCGACGTCTTCGCGTACCAGGACGACCCGACGCCGGAGGGGGGGAAGACGCCGCCGTCGCCCGTCCGGCCCATCCTCCGGCTGGGGGACAGCGACGTCCTGACGGTCGGCGAGACCGCGCCGGAGCGGATGCCCCTCCCGGCGGTCAGCACGGGCGACCTCGCCTCGGCGGCGGGGCGCAGCATGGGACCGCCCGCGTTCCTCATCACGGCCCGCGCTCCGGTCAAGCGCATCGTCATTCCGACGCCGACCCCGACGCCGACGGCCCGTCCGGAAGAGGCCAGGTAGGCGGCCCTCCCCCGCCGGAGGCCCGCGGCCGCATGCCCGTCCTCGAGTTCCGGCTCCCCCTCCCGGGGGCGACCCGGCAGGACCTCTTCGAGTTCCACCGGAGCCCGCTCGCGCTCGAGCGGCTCTCGCCGCCCTCCAAGAAGCTGAAGGTCGTCGAGTGCCCGAAGTCGATGCGCGGGGGGGCGCGGGTGGTCCTCTCCGTCCGGCAGTACGGGATCCCGCTCACCTGGGTCTCCCTCATCACGGACTGGGATCCGCCGCACCGTTTCTCGGACGTCCAGGAGAAGGGTCCGTTCGCCCGCTGGAAGCACCAGCACCTCTTCCGGGACGGGCTCCTCATCGACCGGATCGACTACGAGGTGCCCCTCCGCCGGCTCGGGGGGAGGCTGGTCGACGTGCTGCTCGTCCGTCCCGACCTCGTCCGGATGTTCCGGCACCGGCACGCCGTGACGGCGGCCGCGCTCCGGCCGCCGGCCTGACGCGGGAACTTTCCCCGCCGGGTCGGGGTCGAAGGGTGTGGAGATCTCCCCGATGCCGGCCCGGATCCTCGCCTTCGACGCCCACCACCCCCACGGGACGCGTGTGAGAATCGCCGCCGTGGTCATGGCGCACCGGCAGCCGCCCGAGTCCGAGGAGGCGCTCGGCGACGATCGCGCCGTCGCGCGCTTCCTCGCCGGGGACGTGTCGGGCTTCGAGGCGATCGTCCGGCGCTACTCCGGCATGGTCTTCACCCTCGCCGCGCGGCTCGTCGGCCCGCTCGACGCCGAGGACGTGGTCCAGGAGACGTTCCTCCGCGCGTGGCGGGGCCTCGAGAGCTTCCGCGGCGAGTCGTCGCTCAAGACCTGGCTCTACGCCATCGCCCTGAACCGCGTCCGGGCGCGCCGCGGCGTCCTCGCGAAGCTCCGGGCGCGCTTCGGGGCCGGGGAGGCGCCGGGCGCCGACCCCGACTTCTCGCTCGTGGACGGCCTCGCCGACGCGGGGATCACGCCCGAGGAGAACGACGTGCGCGCGGAGGAACGGCGTCGGCTCCGCAAGGCGGTCCTGGCGCTCCCGGAGATATTCAGGACGACGGTCGTCCTCCGGGACCTCGAAGGCCTCTCGTACGACGAGGTCGCCGCGGTCCTCTCCGTCCCGATCGGCACCGTCCGGAGCCGCCTCGCCCGGGGGCGCGCCCTGATCAAGGAGGCCCTGTCATGAGCGCCCGGCCCGATCGGACGCACCTCTCCGACGAGGATCTCGACATCCTCCTGTCGCGCTCGCTCGACGGCGACCTGTCGCCCGAGGAGGAGCGGGAGCTGTCCGCGCTCCTCGCGGCCGACCCGCGCGCCGCCCGGCGGCGGGAGGAGCTGGCGGCGCTCGTCGCGCGGCTGAACGCCCTTCCGCCGCCCGCTCCGCCGCTCGGGATGGCGGCGCGCGTCAACGCCCACACCGCCGACCACGCGAAGGGGATGGGCGCCGTCTGGCACCGCCTCGGCATCTTCCCGCCGCCGGCGATGGTGCGCGGGATCGCGGCGCTCTTCGTGATCGTCGTGATCGGCATGAACGTCCTCCGGAGCCAGAGCGCCCGGCAGAAGTCGGCCGAGGAGGCCCCGGCTCCCGCCCCGGCCGACGGCCGGGTCACCATCTTCTTCGACGAGAAGAAGCCGGCCGCGCCCGCCGC
>DAOMFB010000418.1:0-2922 GCA_035429585.1 Thermoanaerobaculia bacterium | reverse complement strand
CCTGCCGATGCTCCTCGTCGCGGCCGTGCTGGCCGTCGAGATCCGCCGGTTCGCGCCCCCCGCCGTCCTCCGCCGCGAGCCGGGCGCCGGGGAGGCGCCCGGCGCCGCCGACCGCTGGGACCTCTTCGGAAGGCTGTCGGTCGCCATCATGACGCGCGCGATGTCCTACGCCGCCCTCTCCACGTTCATCCCCGTCTTCTGGGTCGCCGTTCTCGGCCGGACGAAGGCCGAAGGGGGCGTGGCGCTCTCCGTCGTCATGGGGGCCGGCGTGGCCGGGACGCTCCTCGGCGGCCGCCTCGCGGACCGCTTCGGACGGCGGATCGTCGTCCTCTGGGCGCTCGTCGTCCTCGCGCCGCTCCTCGCCGCCCTCGCCGTGACGCGCGACGTCCGTCTCGCGGCGGCGCTCCTCGTCCCCGTGGGGATCGCCCTCTACGTCCCCTTCAGCGTCGTCGTCGTGATGTCGCAGGAGTACCTGCCCAACCGGCTCGGCACCGCCTCGGGGGCGACGCTCGGCCTCGCCGTGACGGCGGGCGGCATCGCCGCCCCCTTCCTCGGGAAGCTGGCGGACCACCAGGGCGTGGCCGCGCCCCTCCTCGCGGGCGCGCTCCTCCCCCTCCTCGGCGCCTTCGCCACGTGGACCCTCCCCGCGGACCGGCCGCCCGTGGCCGGCCCGCGGTAGGGCCGCGGCCTCAGTCGGCCAGCGTCGAGAGGTCGCCCGGGTCCTCGCCCATCGCCTGCGCCTTGAGGTAGCGCCGGACGATCTTTCCGCTCCGCGTCTTCGGAAGCGACGGGCGGATCTCGATCTCCGAGGGCTGCGCGATCGGCCCGAGGTCCTGCCGGACGTGGTCCTTCAGCGACGCGATGAGCGCGGGGCTGGCCTGGTGCCCCCCCTTCAGGACGACGAACGCGACGATCCGCTCCCCCTTGACGGGATCGGGGAGCCCGATGACGGCGCTCTCGGCCACGGCCGGGTGGCGGATCAGCGACCCTTCGACGTCGGCCGTCCCGATCCGGTGGCCCGCGACGTTCATCACGTCGTCCGACCGCCCGAGCACCGCGAACCAGCCGTCCTTGTCGCGCACGGCGATGTCGCCGCAGGTGTAACAGCCCGGGATCTGCTGCCAGTACTTCTCGTACCGCCCGTGGTCGCCCCAGACGGTCCGGAGCATGTACGGGACGGGGCGGCGGAGGACGAGGAGGCCGCCGCTCGCGTCGGGGAGCGAGTTCCCCTTCAGGTCGACGATGTCGGCCACGATGCCGGGCAGCGGCTTGCCGACCTTTCCGGGGCGCGCCTCGAAGGTCGGCAGCGTCCCGAGCATCGGCCCGGCCACCTCGGTCTGCCAGAAGTTGTCGACGACCATGCCGTTCGACTGGCCGACGAGGTGCTTCTGGGCCCAGAGGTGGGCCTCGGGGTTCAGCGGCTCGCCGGCGCACGCGATGAGCCGGAGCCGGGAGAGGTCGTACTTCGCGGGCGCCGCCGCGCCGTGGCTCATCCACATCCGCATCGCCGTGGGGGCCGTGAACATCAGGTTCACGCCGAAGCGCTCGCAGAGCTCCCACGTCACGTCGGCGGACGGGTAGTCGGGGACCCCCTCGCGGGTGAAGACGGTCGCCCCGCAGGAGAGCGGGCCGTACACGATGAAGGAGTGCCCGACGATCCAGCCGATGTCCGAGGTGGACCAGTAGATGTCGCGCTCGCCGATCTGGTAGTAGGCCCGCGCGAGGTACGTCACGCCGACCATGTAGCCGCCCGTGGCGTGGACGACCCCCTTCGGCTTTCCCGTCGTCCCCGAGGTGTAGAGGATGAAGATCGGGTCCTCGGCGTCCATCGGCTCGGGCGGGCAGTGGATGGCCCGCGCGTCCTGGATCGCGTAGAAGTCGCACTCGCGCTCGCTCTCGAAGGCCGCCGTCTCGCCGCCGAAGCGGGAGCCGCGCCGGTGGACGACGACGCGCTCGACGAACTCGAGGTCCTTGACGGCCTCGTCGATGATCCCCTTCAGGGGGATCTTCTTTCCGCGGCGGAAGGTGAAGTCCGAGCAGACGATCACTTTCGCCTTGCAGTCCTCGATCCGCGACTTGAGCGCCTGGGTCCCCATCCCCGCGAAGACGACGGAATGAATCGCCCCGATGCGCGCGCAGGCGAGCATCGTGATGATCCCCTCGGGCGTCAGGGGCATGTAGATGATGACCCGGTCCCCCTTCCGGACGCCGAGGCCCTTCAGGGCGTTCGCGAACCGGTTCACCTCGCGGTAGAGGCGGCCGTACGTGTAGGCGTGCTCCTCGCCGTCCTCCCCGACCCAGAGGAGCGCCGCCTTGTTCCGCTTGTCGCTGTGGACGTGGCGGTCGAGGCAGTTGACGGTCGCGTTGAGCTTCCCGCCGAGGAACCACTGGTGGTTCGGCGCCTCGAAGCGGCAGATCTGCTTCGGCGGCTCGAACCACTCGAGGAGCTTCGCCTTCTCGGCCCAGAAGCCGTCCGGATCGTCGAGGGCGTGGTTCCGCTCGACGTCGTCGTGGGCGAGCACGGCCTCGCGCGCCAGCCAGACCGGCGGCTTGATGACGACGTCGTCCTTCGCCAGCCGTCCGATGGCGGCCTGCTGCGACTGCGAGAAGTCGAGTCCGGGCTTCTTGTCCGACGCCGAGTCCGCGCTCATGGTTCGCTCCTTCGAGAAAAAGTGGCGGGATTCTAGTCCGGCGGGGGCTTCCGCCGTCTATGGCATCGTCGCATCATGCGCCGCCTCCTCCCGGCCTCCGCCCTCGCGATTGCCCTGTGCGTTACCGCGCCCCGCGCCGCCGGAGAGGCGCACGACCTGATGCCCGCCCCGGCGCGGATCGTCCGCCGCGACGGGCGGCTCGTCCTCCCCGCGACGGTCCTCCTCGCCCCGGCGGGCGCCGCCGACCCGCGGATCGACGCCGCCCTCCGCC
>DAOMFB010000417.1:0-2924 GCA_035429585.1 Thermoanaerobaculia bacterium | reverse complement strand
GAGCTCCGGGCGCTCGACCAGGCGGCGCACATCGTCTGCCGCGCCGGCCACCTTCCCGGCGACGGAGGGGACGGGTGCCCCGACTGCCGGCGCGCCCGCCAGGGCGACCATCCGGACGTGATGGTCGCCGCCCCCGAGAGCCGCCGGCGCGTCCACGCGCCCCCCTTCGAGGAGTCCGCCACGTCGAAGGAGACGACGCTGCCGACGGCTCTCGTCCGAGCCGTGACCGCGGACGCCTCGCGGCTCCCCTACGAGGCCCCCCGGCGGGCCATCGTCCTCTTGGACGTCGACCGGACGGAGACGGCCGCCTACAGCGCCCTCCTGAAGATCCTCGAGGAGCCGCCGTCGAGGGCGCGCTTCCTCCTGACGGCCACGCGGCCGCGCGTCCTCCCGGCCACCATCCTCTCGCGCGTCGTCCTACACACCCTGCCGGCGATGTCGCGCGCGGCGACGGCCGCCGCCCTCCGCGCGAGAGGCCTGCCGCCCGAGGAAGCCGACGCGCGGGACGCCTTCTTTCCGGCTGACGCGGAGGACGCCGCGGCGCTGGACCTCGAGGGCGCCCGCGCGCTCCGCGACCGGATTCTCGAGGCCGCGTCGGGCGTCTTCCTGTCCGAGTCGGTCTCCTGGGCCCTCGCCCTCGGCGGAATCCTCGGGGAGGACGACGGCGACGAGGCGGCGGAGCGTCTCGGGCTCCTGGCGCTGCTCCTCCGGGACGCCGTCGCGGCCACCGCCGATCCGGCCGGGCACGGCGTCGTCCACCGGGAGCGCTTCGCGGACCTCGCCCGCCTGGGCGGGGCCGACGCGCGGCGCCTTCTCGACGCCGCGCGCGGGGCCCTCGACCTCGCCGCCGACTTCGACGGCCCCCGCCTCAACGTACGCCTCGCGTGCGAGGCGTACGCGCTGGGGCTCGGGGAAGCGGCCTACGGGTAGATGAAGAAGGACGGGTCGTAGATCAGCGTCCGGTTCCCGGCGGGGCTGTGGTAGAGCCTCGACTGGCCGCCCACCATGTCCTCGACGAGGATCCAGAACTCCACGTCCGTGAAGGTGGGGATCGAGATCCACGCCCGGCCGTTGTCCGTGGCCGTGTTGATCCGGATCAGGTACTCGTAGACGTTGCTGTCGTTCAGCCAGAAGGCGCCGGTCGCGTCCGTCAGCGTCGTCCGGTAGAGCTGCGAGATGGCGCCGCCGGCGTACTGGTTCTGCCAGAGGCTCGTGATCCGGTACCGTCCGCCGACGAGGCACATCGTCGTGGCGTCCTGCGTGCAGCCGGCGACCGGGGTGCAGGTCGAACCGTTGCAGACCACCTGCTTCGAGAAGAGGGTGAAGTCGTCGTAGTACAAGACCCCGCCGATGTTCTCCCGGAGGTAGAGGAGCTGGTAGTAGGTCCCGGCCGGGATCTGGCTGGCGTAGATGTTCACCGTCCCCGAGTTGAAGGGCGCGTACTGGTACCCGGCCTGGAGGGGGTTCAGGGCCACGGCGTCGGAGAAGGACTTGTACGGGAAGGCCTGTCCCCAGGTCGGGATCGAGGAGGTCAGGATGAGCTTGACGTCCATCGGGCCGGTCGTGACGCTTCGGTAGTTCGTGACCGCGTCGACGTGGAACGAGCCGGTGCTCCCCGACCACTGCGCCGAGGCGTAGCCCGTCAGGCAGACCGTGCACTGGGGCTGGTCCATCGCCTTCGCCGGGCCGGACGGAGGCTCCGCCGCCCGGAGGAACTCGCCCGCGGACGGAGCCGCGGTGGCCGGCAGGTCGCCCGTCGCCGGCGGGTCCTCGCCGCGGACGACCTGGAACGCGGCCGCCTGCGACGGAGCGGCGACCGCGGCCGCTTTCCCCCGGCCCTCGTTCGTCCCGTCGCCGGGCGCGGAGGCCGCGAGCGGGAGCGCGGCGGCCGTCAGAACGGCGCTGAAGAGGAGAACGGTCCACGAAACGCGGCGGCTGGCCGGGATCTCCGGCGACGGTGTGAGGTTCATCGCGCTGCTCCTCCTATACGATTCGCCTGTCGATGGAATTGACGATGCGGGAGATCTTAGCCCCATTCCCGCCGGGAGAGCCGTCGTGAGGAGCCGGCGCGGGTTGCTCGATTCGCTCCGCGCCGCGGCGACGCCCAGCCGCAGGGCCCCGCCCGATCGGGACCAGCCGGTCGAGCCGACGGAGGAGGCGCTCGGACGGGCCCTCCTCCGCTTCGACGCCGGCCTCGGCCTCTTCCGCCTCGTCCACCTCCTCGACGCGGTGACGCGCGGGCCGGCCCCGCGCGTCATCCTCTCCGTGGGAAGCGGCCTCGGCCTCCAGGAGGCCTTTCTCGCCCTCCGCCACCCCGGCGCGGAGGTCGTCGGCATCGACCTCCGGACGCCGCGGCTGGCCGGCCCCCTGCCGAACCTCCGCTTCCTCCGCGGAGACCTCTTCGACCGCAGCCTGTGGGACGGCCTCCCCGCGGCGGACTTCGTCTTCTCCGTCGAGTGCCTCGAGCACCTCGAGGACGACGAGACGGTCGTGGGCCTCATGGCCTCGAAGCTCGCGCCCGGCGGGAGGCTCTACCTGCAGGTCCCGTTCGCCTCCGAGGCCGAGCTGGCCGACCGGGAGCTCTGCCGGCGGGAGCGCGACGAGCACGGCCACGTTCGCCCCGGCTACAGCCCCGAACGGCTCCGGGGACTCGCCGCCCGCCACGGGCTCGCCGTGGAGCTGATCGCCGCCGCCTACCGCTTTCCCCTCCAGCCCTTCGTCCGCGCCGGAACGGAGGCGATCGACGACGCCTTCCTCGCCCCGCGCTGGCGTTCCGTCCTGACGCTCCTCGAAACCGACGTCCGGGACGGCCTCGCGGCGAACCGCACCGAGGCCACCGCCATTCGCCTCCTCGCCCCGCGCGAGGGGCCGGGGGGTCCGGGGCTGCAGCCGAACCGGTAGGGGGCGGCCGCGAGGAGCTCGCG
>DAOMFB010000416.1:0-2940 GCA_035429585.1 Thermoanaerobaculia bacterium | reverse complement strand
GACGGTCGTCCCCCGGGAGACGATCGAGGAGACGCCGGCCCACAACCTCTCCGATGCGCTCCGGACCGTCGTCGGCCTGAACCTCCCCCTCCCGGACAGCAACCTCGCCTTCCCGACGACGAACCGCGTCTCGATGCGCGGCCTCGGGGGAACCCGGGCGCTGGTCCTCCTCGACGGCGTTCCCCTGAACGACCCGCTCGCCGGGTACGTCCAGTGGGGCCTGGCGCCGATGCTCGACATCGAGAAGGTCGAGGTCGTCCGCGGAAGCGGCGCGAGCCTCTTCGGGAACTACGCGATGGGGGGCACGGTGAGCCTCGCGACGCGCCCGCTCGACCGCGCCACCGTCGACGCGGATCTCTCGTACGGGAGCCTCGACACGTGGGGGCTGAACGCCGCGGTCACCGAGTCGTTGGGGTCGGGCATCGCCGCCGGGATCTTCGTCGATGCCGGGCAGACCGACGGGTACATCCGGATGCCCCCCGCCGACCGCGGCGCGATCGACATCGCGAGCTGGGCGAAGGGGCTCGACGTGCTCGCCAAGGTGGAGGCCACCGCGAGCGACGGGTCGAAGGCCTGGCTCCGGGGGAACTTCATGGACCACGACACGGGGCAGGGAACGCCCGTGTCGAAGACGTGGCAGCAGATCTGGGACGTGGCCGGCGGCGGCCGCCTCGTCCTCGGGAAGAGCGACCTCAAGGCCAACGTCTTCTACCAGCACGCCACCTTCAGCATCGACAACTCGCTCCTCGTGACGGGGGCCGGGCGGGACCAGGAGTACCTCGGGAGCCATTCCGAGCGCCCCGGCGAGACCGTCGGCGGATCGGTCCAGTGGTCCCTTCCCCTCCCGGGTCTCGTCACGTTCGTGACGGCCGGTCTCGACTCCATGACGGCCTCCATGAACGAGAAGAACGTCTCGTACAACCGCGCCGGCCAGCAGACGGGGACGCGCGACATCGTGGGAAACCAGACCTTCGCGGGCCTCTTCGCCGAGGCGGACTTCCGGCTCCTTCCGGACCTCGAGGCCCTCCTCTCGGCCCGCCTCGACGCCTGGCGGAACTCCGGCGGGCAGGAAACGGTCACGCCGGGCGGCGTCACGTCGTATCCGGCCGCGAGCACGACCCAGCTCGACCCGCGCCTCGCCCTCAAGTACCGCGTGAGCGATGCGGTCTCCCTCCGCGGCGCCGTCTACCGGGCGTTCCGCGCGCCGACCCTGGCCGACCTCTACCGCGGCAGCTCGTCCCGGACGCAGGTGCTCATCCCGAACCCGGATCTCGGCCCCGAGACCCTCGTCGGCGGCGACGTCGGGACGGACATCGCGGCCGGGCCCTTCACCGGCCAGGTCAACCTCTTCCTCAACAGGGTCGAGGGCCTCATCGCGCGCGCCGCGCTCGCGACGACCCCCGTCCTCGTCGTCCAGCCACGGAACCTCGGCGCCACCCGGAGCGCCGGCGTCGAGTTCATGGGGACGGTCGCGCTCTCGAAGGCCCTCTTCCTCGACCTCGGCTACGCCTTCACCGACGCCGTCATCACGGACAACCCGGCCGACCCGACCCTCGTCGGCAAGCACGTCCCCGACGTGCCGCGGAACGCCGGCTCCTTCGCGCTCCGGTTCGACTCCCCTGCCGGGGTCACGGGCACGGTCCGCGGCCGGGCGCTCAGCCAGATCTACGGCGACGAGGCGAACAAGACCGCGACCGACGCCCATTTCGTCCTCGACGTTCTCCTTTCGTACCGAATCCTCCCGACCCTCGAGATCCTCGGCCGGGCGGAGAACCTGCTGAATGCCTCCTACGTCTCCGACGTGAACCTCGGGCCGCGCCTCGGCCCGCCGCAGCAGTTCTTCATCGGCCTGCGCCTCCGGCAGCCCGTCCCGCGCCTCGGCCGTTCCGCCGGCGGCTCCTGAGTGCCCCGGACGCGCCCCCTCGCCGCCTTCCTTCTCGGGACGGGCCTCGCCCTCGCCGCCGCCGCGGGCCCCCTCGTCGCGGCGGCGGAGGCTCCGGTCCGCCTGAAGGTCCTCTACGTCCGGTTCCTCTCCTTCGCCCCGATCGCCATCGCGCAGGCGGAGGGGTACTTCCGCTCCGAGGGGCTGGACGTGGAGATGGTCACCCTTCCCGAGAGCGCCGGGGCGACCCCCGAGCTGATCAAGGGCGAGCTCGACGTGGTCGCCGGGATGGTCAAGATCGGCGACTTCAACGCCATCGCCCGGGGCGCCTCCCTCCGCCTCGTCGCCGACAAGGGCCACTTCGAGCCGGGACCGTGCGCCGCAGCCGCCTTCGTGGCGCGCCGCGAGTTCGTCGCTGCGGGCTCCCCGGACCGTCCGGAGCGGCTGCGCGGGGCGCGCATCGCGTCGCGCTCCCTCAGCTTCATCGAGTACCTCCTCGACCTCCAGCTCGGCCGGATGGGGCTCTCGCTCGCGGACGTGAAGCTCGTCCGGATCCCGGAGATCATGATCGGCGAGGCGATCGCCGGCGACTCGCTCGACGTCGGGGAGCTCACGGAGCCGGATCTCACGCGCGCCCTCGCCTCGGGCCGCGCCGTCCTCTGGAAGCCCGTCCAGGAGATCTCATCGGGGGCCCAGCTCGGGGCGGTCTACTTCGGCCCGACGCTCCTCGAGAAGAACCGCGAGGCGGGACGGCGCTTCCTCGCGGCCTACCTCCGGGGGGTCCGGCAGTACAACCTCGGGAAGACTCCCCGGAACCTCGAGATCCTCTCGAAGGAGACGGGGCTCGAGCCGGAGCTCCTCCGAAAGGCCTGCTGGCAGCCGATCCGCGGGGACGGGAAGATCAACGTGGAGAGCGTTCTCGACTTCCAGCGCTGGGCCGTCCGGCGGGGAGCCCTCGACGCCGTCGTCCCCGCCGAGAAGTTCTGGGACCCCTCCTTCGCCGAGGCGGCCGAGAGGGCCCTCCGGCCGCCGAAGCCCTGACGGAGGAGCGGCGGCGG
>DAOMFB010000415.1:0-2944 GCA_035429585.1 Thermoanaerobaculia bacterium | reverse complement strand
GATGATGCTCCCTTCGTGATCGTCGGCCAGGGGTGCTCGGTGGCCGATGCCGAAGCGGTGGCCGACCATCTCCGCGACGAGCGCGGTCTCAAGGTCGGCGTGCTCAACCTCACCATGTTCCGCCCCTTCCCCGCGGACCTCGTTACCGCCATTCTCGCGGGCCGGAGCGGCGTCCTGGTCATGGAGCGCGTCGATGAGCCGCTCGCCGCGGACGCCCCGCTGTTGCGCGAGATTCGCGCGGCCCTGTCGAAGGGTCAGGAGAACGGGCGGGTCAGCGCGTCCCACCACGGCCTCTTCGCCCTGCGGGGCACGGACGTTCCCGAGCTGTATTCGGCCTGCTTCGGCCTGGGCGGACGGGCCCTCCGGCCCGGCGACATCGTGGGCGCGGGGCTGAACATAAACCCGGGCGGGGCGGGCGGGGGGGGCCCCGGCAGCCGCGCCGAGGCGACCCGGAAGGGGCCGGCGCTCGTCTGCCGGAACCGGGCCGTGAAGACCGCCAGCGTGAACTCGTCCGAGAGGGTGCGCCTCGGCTGGTCCTGCGACCAGAGGATCCGGACGACGCCGGCGCCCGCCGCGTCGGTCTCCACGTCGAGGGTGAAGAAGGGCGAGACGTGGTGGAAGTGGGCCGCGAGCGTCAGGAAGCCGGCTTCCACGGTGGCGGAGCTTCCGGCGAGGTAGTCGAGGGCTCCGAACGCGCCGAACGGAATGGCGAGCCCGACCTCGGTCGGCAGCTCGGGGCGCGGCGCCCGCCGCAGCGCGGCCTCCCAGAGAGCGCCGAACGTGTCGCCCGGAAGCTCGGCCTCCAGCCGTTCGAGGAGCGCGGCGTCGATGCCGGCCTCCTCCCGGATCCGGTCGGCCGGCAGCCCGACGCCGGCGAAGCCGGCGAGAAGCGCCCGCGCGGTGGCGACCGGGAGGTTCATCGCGAGGAGGCCGCCACGACGAGGACGCCCGCTCCCTTGATCGCGTCGTGCTTCAGCGCGACGAGGGCGTCGTTCGCCTCTTCGAGCGGGAAGGTCGCCACGTGCGTGCGGACGGGGAGGCGGGCCGCCTCGAGGAGGAACTCGCGGCCGTCCTCCCGCGTGTTGTTGGCGACGCTCCGGACGACGCGCTCCCGGTAGAGGAGCTCGTAGGGGATCGGCGGCGTGTCGCTCATGTGGATGCCGCCGAGGACGAGCGTCCCCCCCTTGTCGAGGGCGGAGAGCGCCGCCGGGATCAGCTCGCCGGCGGGGGCGAAGACGATCGCGGCGTCGAGCCGGACGGGGGGCGGGTCGGCCGCGCCGCCGACCCACGCCGCCCCGAGCTCGGCGGCGAGGGCCTGGTGCCGCTCGCGGTCGCGCGACATGACGTAGACGTCGGCCCCGCGCCCCCGGGCGATCTGGATCGCCACGTGCCCCGCGGCGCCGAAGCCGTAGAGGCCGAGCCGGGCCCCGGCCCATGAGAAAGGGGGCTCGGAGAGCCCCGTGAGCTTCAGGGCGCGGTAGCCGATGATCCCCGCGCAGAGGAGGGGCGCCGCCGAGAGGTCGGGGAACCCCTCGGGCAGCTCGTAGACGAAATCCGCCGGGGCGACGGCGTACTCCGCGAAGCCGCCGTCGGCGGTCCAGCCGGTGAACTCCGGCGCGTCGCAGAGGTTCTCGCGCCCGGACGTGCAGAAGCGGCAGAGGCCGCAGGTCCGGCGGAGCCAGGCGATCCCGGCGCGAAGGCCCCGCGGGAGGGTCACCCCCGTTCCGCACCGCTCGACGGTTCCGACGACCTGATGCCCCGGCGTCACGGGCGACTTCCTCGCCGGCAGCTCTCCCTCGACGACGTGAAGATCGGTCCGGCAGATGCCGCAGGCCGAGACGCGCAGAAGGACCTCGCCGGGCGCGGGCTCCGGGACGGGAACCTGATCGAGGCGAAGGGGGCGCTCGGCGACGGGGGCGGGGTGGTGAAGTCGGAGGGCGCGCACGCCGTACCTCGGGTGAGAGATTACGCCCCGGTGCGAGAATGCCGGCGCATGAGATCCGTCCTCGCCGCCGCGCTCCTCGGAGGTGCCCTCGTGTCCGCACCCGCAGCCGCCGCCGACGCCCCGCTCCTCCTCACCGGCGCCACGGTCTACACCTCGTGGGACGCCGCCCCGCGCGCGGCCGCGGTCCTGGCCTTGGACGGGAAGGTCGCCTTCGTCGGCGACGAGTCGGAGGCCCGGAAGAGGGCTCCCGGCGCGACGGTCGTGGCGCTGCCGGGCGCCGTCGTCTACCCGGGCTTCGTCGACGCGCACGCGCACGTGCCGGGCCTCGGCATGTCGAAGGAGAGCCTCGACCTGCGCGGCCGGTCGAAGGAGGAGGTTCTCGCGCTCGTGAGGGCCGCCGCGGCCCGGACGCCGGAAGGCGAGTGGATCCGCGGGCGGAGCTGGGACCAGAACCTCTGGCCGGGGAAGGCGTTTCCCACGGCCGCCGAGCTCGACGCCGTGGCGCCGCGACACCCCGTCTTCCTGACCCGCGTGGACGGGCACGCGCTCTGGGTGAACGGTCTCGCGATGGAACGGGCCGGCGTGACGGCGGCGACGGCCGATCCCGAGGGAGGGAAGATCCTCCGCGCGGCGGGCGGCGCGCCGAGCGGGATCTTCGTCGACAATGCGGAGGCGCTCGTCGTGAGGGCGATCGGGGACCCCACGCCGGCCGCACGGCGCCGCTACCTCGCGGCCGGCATGAAGGCGGCCGCGGCGTCGGGCCTCACGGGCGTCGGAGACGCGAGCGGCTTCGACCGGACCGGCCTGGACGTTCTCCGCGCGATGGCGCGCGAGAAGGCGCTCCCCGTCCGGCTCTACGCGACCGTCGGGGCCGAGACGAAGGACCTCGAGGGCCTCCTCCGGGAGGGGAGGGTCGCCGAGGGACGGCTCACGGTCCGCGCCGTGAAGATGTACGCCGACGGCGCCCTCGGCTCCCGCGGGGCCGCGCTCCTTTCCGAC
>DAOMFB010000414.1:0-2944 GCA_035429585.1 Thermoanaerobaculia bacterium | reverse complement strand
GCCCGCGAATCGGGCGGGAGGCTCGGCGCCCTGGCGGTGGAACGCGAGCGGTTCATCCGCGACCGCACGCGCTTCGAGGCCCTCCGCGAGAGCGACGCCCTGAAGACGTCGCTCCTGCGCGCCGTCTCCCACGATCTCCGGAGCCCCCTGACGGCCATCCGGATGGGACTCTCCCGGATCCGCCGGAGCGCCGGAGACGGGGCCGCGGTCGACGAGGTCGCTCGGGAGACGGAGCGGCTTTCGCGGCGGATCGACAACCTCCTCGCCATGGCGCGCCTCGACGCCGGGGCCTGCGTCCCTCACGCGGAGCCTTCCCCCGCCGCCGACCTCTTCCGCTCCGCCCTGGAGAGCCTCCCCCTCGTCCTCGAGGGAAAGACCGTGACGGTCTCCGTGTCCTCCCGGACGCCCGATCTCCTCGTGGATCCGGCGCTCGCGGTCGAGGTGCTGGCGAACCTCCTCGAGAACGCGGCGCGCGCCTCCCCCCCGGGGGCTGCCGTGGAGCTGCGCGCCGAGCCGGACCCGACCGAGACGGATCGCGTCCGCCTGGAGGTCCTGGACCGCGGTCCCGGCATCCCGGCGGCGGTGAAGACGGCCTCCGGCCCGGCCCGCGAGCCCGGGGACAGCGGACGCACGGGCCTCGGGCTGGAGATCTGCCGGTCCCTCGCGCGGGCGCTGGGCGGAACCGTCGGATTCATCGACCGGCCCGGCGGCGGCACGATCGCACGGCTCGCCCTTCCGGCCGCCGCCGGCGGAGCGATCGGTCCGTGATCGGGGTCCCCGGTCCCGCGCGGACCCGGTCGGGGGGACCGAAGTCTTTAGCGATTCCTTCGACCTCCTTCCGGACTTCTTGCCCGCCCGGGCGCCATCGTGACCTTCGAAGGAGGTGACCCGGATGCTCGATGCGCTCCTCGTCCTCTCGACGGTCGGCCTTCTCGCCGCCTCGCTCTGGTACGCCCGGCGCTGCGACGAGCTCTGAGGTCCGCCATGGTCTTCGAAACCGCCTTCGGCCTCCTCCTCGCGGCCGCCGCACTGGCCTACCTCCTCTACGCCCTCCTGAAGCCGGAGAAGCTCTGAGGCGCCGATGAACGACGTCCTCCTGAAGACCGGTCTCTACTTCCTCCTGATCCTCGCCGTCACGAAGCCGCTCGGCCTCTACATGAAGCGGGTCTTCGCCGGCGAGAGGACCTTCCTCGACCCGGTCGTCGGCCCGGTCGAGAAGCTCCTTTACCGCCTCGGCGGCCTCGGACCCCTCAAGGACCAGACCTGGCTGCAGTACGGCCGGGCGATGCTGACCTTCAACGTCGTCGGACTCGTCGTCGTCTACGCGATGGAGCGTCTTCAGCATCTCCTCCCCTTCAATCCGGACGAGCTCCCCGCCGTTCCGCCCGCCCTCGCCTGGAACACGGCCGTCTCGTTCACGACGAACACGAACTGGCAGGCGTACTCCGGCGAGACGACGATGTCCCACCTGACGCAGATGGCCGGCCTCGCCGTCCACAACTTCGTCTCCGCGGCCACCGGCATCGCTCTCGCCATCGCCATCGTCCGCGGGATCGCCCGGACCGGGTCGAAGGGGATCGGCAACTTCTGGCAGGACCTCGTCCGGTCGACGCTCTGGATCCTGCTGCCCCTCAGCCTCGTCTCCGCGGTCGCCCTCCTGTCCCAGGGAGTGATCCAGAATTTCCAGCCGACCCGCGGGGTCGCGACGCTCGAGGGCGCCGTCCAGAGGATTCCCGGCGGACCGGTCGCCTCGCAGGAGGCGATCAAGCTGCTCGGGACGAACGGCGGCGGTTTCTTCAACGCGAACTCCGCCCACCCGTACGAGAACCCGACGCCGGCGACGAACCTCCTCGAGATGTTCCTGATCTTCGCGATCCCGGCCGGCCTCACGTCCACCCTCGGATCGATGACGGGGAAGCCGCGCCACGGCTGGGCGGTCTTCTGGGCGATGGCCATCCTCTTCCTCGGCGCGGCCCTCGTCGCCGGGTGGGCCGAGCTCCGGGGCAACCCGATCCACCACGCGCTCGGCGTCGCCGCGGCGCCCGGGAACATGGAAGGCAAGGAGGTCCGCTTCGGGCCGGCCGACTCGGCCCTCTTCGCGACGGTCACGACCGACGCCTCGTGCGGCGCCGTGAACGCGATGCACGACTCCTTCACGCCGCTCGGAGGCCTCGTCCCCCTCGTGAACATCCAGCTCGGGGAGGTCGTCTTCGGAGGCGTCGGCGCCGGCCTCTACGGGATGCTCCTCTTCGTCGTCCTCGCCGTCTTCCTCGCCGGGCTGATGGTCGGGCGGACACCGGAGTACCTCGGGAAGCGGATCGAGGCTCACGAGGTGAAGCTCGCGATGCTCGCCGTCCTGGTCCTGACGTTCTCGATCCTCGTCGGGAGCGCGGCGGGCGTCGCGACGAAGGCCGGCCTCGCGGGCCGGAACAACGCCGGCCCCCACGGCCTCTCGGAGATCCTCTACGCCTACACCAGCGCGGCCGGTAACAACGGCAGCGCCTTCGCCGGCCTGAACGCGAACAGCGACTTCTACAACGTGACGCTCGGCGTCGCGATGTTCCTCGGCCGGTTCTGGATGATCCTCCCGCTCCTCGCCATCGCCGGCTCGCTCGCCGCGAAGAAGAAGGTCGCCGAGTCGGCCGGCACCTTTCCGGTCGACGGCCCCGTCTTCGTCTTCCTCCTCGTCGGCGTCATCCTGATCGTCGGCGCCCTCACCTTCTTCCCCGCGCTCTCCCTCGGACCGGTCGTCGAGCACCTTCTGATGGACGCCGGGACGCTCTTCTGATCGAAAGCCATGAAACAGGCACGAAAGCTCTCCCTCTTCGACCGCGCGATCCTCTCCCGCGCCGCCGGGGACGCCCTGGCGAAGCTCCACCCGCGGCGGATGATCGGAAACCCCGTCATGTTCATCGTCGAGGTGGTCGCCGTGGCGACCACCCTC
>DAOMFB010000413.1:0-2948 GCA_035429585.1 Thermoanaerobaculia bacterium | reverse complement strand
ACGCCGGGCTGGTCCGGGCCGGAGCCGAGAAGCTCGTCGTGGAGGGAGCCTTCGACACGGACGACGCCGCGGTTCGCGAGGCCCTCGCGCAGGCGGGCCTCGCCGACGGGGACTCCGACGGGGGCTTAGTGATCCGGCGGGAGGTGGCCGGGGGAGGGAAGGGGCGGCTCTTCGTCAACGGCTCGCCCGCGGCCCTGAAGACCCTGGCCGACGTCGCGCCGCGCCTCCTCGTCCTCTACGGGCAGGCCGAGGCGCGGGAGCTGCTCGACCCGGCGGCGCCCCGGGAGCTGCTCGACCGGTACGCGGGGCTCTCCGAGGAAGCCCGGCGGACGGCGGGGCTCCACCGCGAGTGGCGCTCCCGGGAGACGGACCTCGAGCGCCTGAGGTCGGCCGCGGAGGGACGCGCCCGGCGGCTGGAGCTCCTCGACTTCCAGATCCGGGAGATCGACGCCGTGAAGCCCGAGGAGGGGGAGGACGTTGCCCTTTCCTCCGAAAAGGGGCGCCTCTCCAACGTCGAGAAGGTCGGGAACCTCCTCGCGGCCGTGTCGGCGGCCCTGGAGTCCGACGAGAGCGGCGCGATCCCGGCGGCCGCCGCGGCCCGGCGGGCCCTCCAGTCGCTCGAGGAGGTCGACGCCGCGTACGCCGCCCGCGTCGCGGAGGTGTCCGAGGCGATCGAGACGCTCCGGGAGGTCGCGTTCGAGACGGCCGGCGACCTCTCCCGTCTCGAGGCCGACCCGGGGCGGCTGGCCTTCGTGGCCGAGCGGCTGGACGCTCTCGCGAAACTGAAGCGGAAGTACGGCGCGACGCTCGGGGACGTCGTCCGCTTCCGGGAGGAGATCGGGAGAGAGCGGGAGGAGCTGTCCGACCTGGAGGGCTCCGTCGCGAAGGCCGAGAAGGCGTCCCGCGAGGCGTTCGAGGCCTACCGGAAGGCCGCCCTCGAGCTCTCCGCCGCCCGCGCCGCCGCCGCCCCCCGGCTCGGGAAGGCCGTCCGCGCCCACCTGACCGAGCTCGCTTTCCCGAAGGCCGCCTTCGACGTCTCCGTGGCGCGGAAGGCCGACGCGGAGAGCCCCTTCGCCGCCGGCGGCGAGCGGGTCGCCTTCGCCGCCCACGGCATCGACGTCGTGGCGTTCACGTTCTCCCCGAACCCGGGCGAGCCCGCCCGTCCCCTCCCGAAGATCGCGTCCGGCGGGGAGCTGGCGCGGGTCCAGCTGGCCCTCGCCGCGTCGCTCGCGGAGGAGGAGATGCGGCTCGGCGGGGGCCGCCCCCGGCGGGGAGGGCCGGTCCGGACCTTCGTCTTCGACGAAGTGGACGCCGGGGTCTCCGGCGCGACGGCCGAGGCCGTGGGCCGGAAGCTCCGGTCGCTGGCGCGGCGGGAGCAGGTCCTCGTCGTCACCCATCTTCCGCAGGTGGCGGCGGCCGGCGAGCGGCACCTTCTCGTGGAGAAGGAGACCTCCGGCGGGCGGACGCGGACCCGGGTGGCCGTCCTCGACGAACGGGGGCGCGTCGAGGCGATCGCCGGCATGCTGGCCGGCGCCTCCGTGGGGCCTTCGGCCCGCGCCCAGGCGAAGCAGCTCCTCTCGTCGTACTGATCGGGGCCGGAACCCGGCCCGCGGCCCGGGCACCCCGGGATCGCTCCGCTACAATCCGGGCCGAGGCGCCGACTGATCGCTGATCAGGTTTCCTGCCCTTACTGCTCCAATCCCGTCTCCTCCGGGGCGGCGTATTGCCCCACCTGCGGCCGGGATCCCTCGGACCATTCGCTGCACGACGTCACGGTGGCGCCCTCGACGCCGGAGAAGCCGTCGGAGCCCCCGCCCGCCGCCGACGAGACGGCCCTCCCTTCCAGCGGGGCCTCGGGCGCGAAGAAGCGCTCGGGCGGGCTCGCCGAGTCGATGGTGGGGCTCGCCGCGCTTCCCGAAGGGACCGAGATCGGCTCGCGCTACCGCGTCGTGAAGCTCCTCGGAAGGGGCGGGATGGGGGCCGTCTACCGCTGCCGGGACGAGGAGCTGCAGCGGGACGTGGCCCTCAAGGTCATCCGGCCCGAGATCGCGGCCGACCCCGACGTGCTGGACCGGTTCAAGCGGGAGATCCAGCTCTCCAGCCGCATCACCCACCGGAACGTGCTCCGCGTCTACGACCTCGGCGAGGCGGACGGCGTCCGCTTCCTGACGATGGAGTTCGTCGAGGGGGACGACCTCTCGAACCTCCTCCGGAAGGCGGGGTCCTTCCCGGTGTCGCGCCTCGTCCACCTGTTCCGGCAGGTGTGCGAGGGGCTGAAGGCGGCCCACGACGAAGGGGTCGTCCACCGCGACCTGAAGCCCCAGAACGTGATGGTCGACGCCGAAGACCGCGTCCACCTCACGGACTTCGGCCTCGCGAAGAACCTCGGCGGGACGGCCATGACGGAGCTGGGCGCGGTCATGGGGACGCCGGCCTACATGTCTCCGGAGCAGGTCCGCGGCGAGGCCGTCGACCGGCGGGCCGACATCTACTCCCTCGGCGTGATCCTCTACGAGATGGCGTCCGGCCAGACGCCGTTCTCCGGCGGCTCGGTCTACGAGGTGATGATGCGGCGCCTGACGACGGCGCCGAAGCCGATCACGGAGCTCAACGCCTCGATCCCGGCCTACCTCCGGAAGATCATGGAGCGCTGCCTGGCCGTCGATCCCGCGGCCCGGTACCAGACGGTCGGCGAGATCCTGCAGGACCTCGACACGACGAGCGTCCGGACCAGCGTCCGCTTCGAGATCCAGCGCCGGAAGTGGGTCCTGGTCGCCGCCGCGGCCTGCCTCGCGGCGGCCCTGGGGGTGGCCGGCGTGGCCTGGCTGGCGAAGAGAACGTCGAAGGCGCCGGCCGCCGCGGGCCCGGCCCGCTCCGTCCTCATCGCCGACTTCGAGAACAGGACCGGCGATCCCGTGTTCGACGGCACGCTCGAGACGGCGTTCAAC
>DAOMFB010000412.1:0-2951 GCA_035429585.1 Thermoanaerobaculia bacterium | reverse complement strand
GGCTCATGAATCCGACCGCAGCGGCAGACGCCCAGGGCGCGCTCTTCTACGTGATGGGCGTAAAACAGATCATCTGGGCCGGGCTCTTCCTCTATCTCCTCTACATCGACCGAAAGGTCCGCTCGGTCTCGAGCACTCCCCGGGGGGAGGATCGTCCGTGAAGAAGGCCTACTGGATCGGCGCCGTCGTCGTCCTCGCGTTCCTCGCCCTCGGGCTCTCGACCTTCACGAAGTCGATGACCCCGTACGTCTCCTTCGACGAGGCGAAGTCGTCGAAGCGGACCGTCCAGGTGATGGGCGCCCTCGAGAAGGGGAGCACGCGGTACGACACCGGCTCGAAGACGCTCCACTTCAGCCTCGTCGACGAGAAGACGCGCACCGCGCTTCCCGTCACCTACCGCGACGTGAAGCCGGCCAACTTCGAGGAGGCCGTCTCCATCGTCGCCATCGGCCGCTACCACGAGGGCGCGTTCCAGGCGGAGAAGCTCCTCGTGAAGTGCCCGTCGAAGTACCAGGGGGAAGAGGTCGAGAAGCAGTACGGAAAGAAGGCCTGACGGGAGGGACATGAGCGACACGATCCGCGCCATCGGATTCGCCCCGGGCACCGCCGCCATCTGGGCGGCGTTGATTTTTGGGCTGGCCTCCATGGCCGTCTACCTCCGCGCCCTGCGGCTCCAGGCCTCGGGAGCGCCCGCGGCCGAGGCCTCCCTCGCGATCGGCTTCGCGCGGCGTCTCTACGCGGCCTACGCCTTCTCGATCTTCCTGGCGTCACTCCTCCTGATGACGCTCCTCCTCCAGCACGACTTCCGCGTCTCGTACGTCGCGGCCTACTCGGGGCGCGACCTCCCGTTCAACTACCTCTTCTCCACCTTCTGGGCCGGGCAGGAAGGCTCCTTCATGCTCTGGCTCTTCTGGGGCGCCGTCATCGGCTTCTTCGTCCTCATCTCCGCGAAGGAGCAGGAAGCCCCCGTGATGACCGTCTACATCGCCTCCTTCCTCGGCATCGTCGCGATCCTCTGCAAGCAGCCCCCCTTCCGGTTCCTGCCGCAGATCCCGCCGGACGGCCAGGGCCTGAACCCGCTCCTCCAGGACCCGTGGATGGTCATCCATCCGCCGGTCATGTTCGCGGGGTTCGCCTCGCTCTCCGTCCCCTTCGCCTTCGCCATCGGGGCCCTCTGGACCAAGCGCTGGGACGGCTGGGTCGTCCGGGCCATGCCCTGGGCGCTCTTCACCTTCGTCACGCTCGGCACGGCGATCCTGATGGGCGGCTACTGGGCCTACAAGACGCTCGGGTGGGGCGGCTACTGGGCGTGGGACCCCGTGGAGAACACGTCGCTCGTCCCGTGGCTCTTCACGGTCTCCCTCCTCCACGGCATGTACCTGCAGAAGTCGCGCGAGAAGCACCGGAAGATCAACATCATCCTCGCCATCGCCGCCTACTGCTGCATCCTGTACGGCACCTTCCTGACGCGCTCCGGGGTCCTCGCGGACTTCTCGGTCCACTCCTTCATCGACCTCGGCATCACGGGCTGGCTCGTCGGGATCATCCTCGTCTTCCTGCTCGGCGGGTTCGCTCTCCTGGCCATCCGGTGGAAGGAGATCCCCGTCGTCGCCGAGATCGACCCGAAGACCGGGAAGGAGAAGGAGGAGCCGTTCCTCTCGCGCTCCGTCCTCTTCATCCTCTCCGTGGCGCTCGTCTGCGCCTCGGCGGTCGTCATCCTGCTCGGCACGTCGGCGCCGATCCTGACGCGGGTGGCCGGCAAGGCCTCGCAGGTGGCGACGAGCTTCTACAACATCACCCACGCTCCCGTCGCCATCCTGATGGGCCTCCTCATGGCCCTCGTCCCCTACCTGTCGTGGCGGGGGGAGGAGGCGCGGACGGTGGCCCGGAAGGGTCTCGTGGCGTTCGTCGTCGGGCTCCTCGGAGCGGCCGTGGCCTTCTCGGCGGGCGTCCGCGGCGCGAAGGACATCGCTTACATCGGCTTCGCCGTCTTCGGCCTCGCGGCGAACGTGGAAAGCGTCGTCCTCTTCGTCCGGCGGAAGGTCGTCGCCTCGGCCGGCGGCTACCTCGCCCACGTCGGCGTCGCGATCATGCTCGTCGGCATCCTGATCTCGGGGGCGTACGAGAAGAAGACGCAGGTGACCCTCGTCCGCGGCGAGCCGACGCAGGTCGGCCGCCACACGATGACCTTCACGCGGACGGTCGTCGTGAACGAGGACGGCGAGGTGAAGCAGCGGGCGGAGCTCGACCCGACCCGGCTCGCCGACCGCCGCGCCAAGCAGGCGATGGAGGTCGAGGTCGTCTCGGGCAAGGGCAAGGCGTGGAAGGCCTACCCGAAGATGTACCAGAACGAGCGGACCCAGCAGCTGATGGCGAACCCGGACGTCCGCTCGACGCCGCTGATGGACCTCTACCTGTCGCCCCAGTCGTACGACCCGGGCTCGCCCTCCCGCATCGAGGGGACCAAGCTCGGCCTCAAGCCGGACGAGCCGAAGAGCATCGGCGGCGTGAGCTTCACGGCGAAGGGCTTCACGATGGACCGTTCGCTGATGAACGCCACCCCGCCGCGCGTGACGCTGAACGCGAAGTTCCTCGTGGCGGCCGGCGGCAAGTCGACCGAGACGACCGCCCAGCTCGTCATGTTCATGGGAGCGGACGGCGGCGAGGGGATGCAGCAGGCGCCCGACGTGCCGATCCCCGGCACGCCGAACGGCCGCTTCCGGATCGCCCGCGTGGCCGGGAACGACGGCTCGATGGAGATCGAGGCGCTGGGCTTGAACCCCGCCGGCGACCTGAAGCCGGCCACGCCGGAGAGCTTCTCGGTGGACGTGACGGTCAAGCCGCTCATCTCCCTCGTCTGGGCCGGCTTCTACGTGATGATGGCGGGCGGCCTCGTCGCCCTCCTCCGGCGGAGCCGGGACGCACACGCGGCCGTTGTAGGCTGATCCGCG
>DAOMFB010000411.1:0-2955 GCA_035429585.1 Thermoanaerobaculia bacterium | reverse complement strand
ACGTCTCAATCCGGTGATGCCCCTCGCCCGCCTCCTCCCGCCGCCCGACACGCTGGCGGGGAGCGCGGACCGCCTGCTCGCCCGTCTCGGCGTCACCGCGGCGAGCCGGGCCGTCCGCACGGCGCTCGTCGCCGTCCTCTTCCTCGGCCTGGCGCTGGTGGACGTCGGGACCAGCCCCGACATCTCGTTCCTCGTCTTCTACTTCCTCCCCATGCTCCTCGCAGCCTGGTACTTCGGGCGGCGCGAAGCGGTCGCCGTGGCGGTCGCCAGCGTCGCCGTCTGGGTCGCGGACGACCTCGTCGCGCACCGCTACGACGCGCACGTCGCCGTGTCGGTCTGGAACCGGAGCGTGGAGTTCGTCTTCTTCGTCCTGCTGGCGTGGCTGGCGGGGACGCTCCGGGCCACCCTGGCGCGCGAGATGGCCGCCCGGGCCGAGCGCCTCGAGCGCGACCTCGAGATCGCCCGCGAGGTCCAGGGGACGCTCCTTCCTCCCGCGCGGCTCGACGGGGCCTCCGTCACCGCCGCCGCCGTCTGCCGGCAGGCGCTGGGCGTGGGGGGGGACGCCTACGACATCGTCCCCCTCGAGGGAGACGCGCTCTCCGTCGCCGTGGCCGACGTCTCGGGGAAGGGAATCCCCGCGGCGATCCTGATGGCCAGCTTCCTCGCGGTCTTCCGCGGGCTCCTTCCGCTGCGCGCCCAGCGGCTCGACCTCCTGGCCGGCGAGCTGTCGGACGGCCTGTGCAAGTCGCTCGCGCCCCGCCGCTTCGTCACCGCCTTCCTCGCCGTCGTCGAGGACGGCTGGCTTCGATACGTCAATGCCGGCCACGAGCCGGGACTCCTCGTCACGCCGGGGCGGCCGGAGGGAGCGGTGACGCGGCTCGACCCGACGCGCCCCGTCCTCGGGCTCCCGGGGATGCCCGCCTCCGGGCAGAAGCGCGTCCCGTTCCCGGAAGGGAGCGTTCTGCTCCTCTTCACGGACGGCTTGACCGAGCGGGCGAACGCCTCCGGCGAGGAATTCGGGCGGGCGCGCGTGGCCCGCGTGGCCGCCGCGTCGAACGGCGACGATCCCGGCGCGATCGTGGAGAGCCTGCTCCGCGCCGCGGAGGAGCACGCGGCGGGCGAGGCGCCCGGAGACGACACGACCGTCCTCTGCGTCCGCCGGCGCTCCGCCGGCAGAGATCTCCCGGGCTGACCGTCGTCCGGTACGAGGCGCTTCTCTCGGGAGGCGCCCTCCTACGGCCGCTCGAGCACCAGCAGCCAGCCTTTCCCCGGCTCGAGGGGGATCGGGGCGGAGGGGTCGAAGGCGCGGGACGGCTGGAACCCGTCGATCCCGGGCGCCGAGACGCGCACGCGGCCTTCGTCGAGGCCCAGCGCCTTCCAGTCCACCGCCAGCCGCACCTCCACCGCCTCCTTCGCCCAGCTCGCGAGGGCGACCATCGTCTTCCCGTCCCGGACGTACGCCGTTGCGAGGACGTCCGTCCGTCCCGTCCTGACGGGGCTCTCCGGCACCCACGTCCCGATCATCCGGGCCTCGGCGATCCCGAACTCGTCCCAGGCCTTCCAGAGGGGCCGCGGGTCGCCCGCCCACGGCAGCCGGCCCGTCATGCCGAAGACCATTCCCCGCCACGGGTTGCCGTTCCCCTCGAGCATCTCGCCCATCAGGCCGAACGGGATGCCCGAGATCTCGGTCAGCCAGTAGTCCGGCGCGGAGCCGTAGTCGAAGTACTCGCCGAACCAGAGCCGGTCGAGGTACGGGAAGTGCTCGAGGTAGAGGTTCGCGCTCGAGGCGAACCCGTCGCGGACGTTGTACTGGTTCGCCGAGTGGAGGTCGATGAGGGCGTTCGGGCGGCGCCGGTCGAGCACCTTCCGGACGCGCTTCATCGTCAGCCGGTCGAAGGCGACGTCGTCGATGTAGAGGCCGTCGATGCCGACGTTGCGCGCGAGCCAGTCGAGCCCCTCCACGTAGAAGTTGTGCCAGCGCGACACGCCGCTGTTCACCACGGCCGCGTCCTTCAGCTCGGGGACGAACCATGCGGCGATGTAGTTCCCGCCGAGGTGCTCCTGGAGCCACGAGAAGCCGCCGCCCGGCCCCGGCGCGAAGATCTCCTCGCCGAGGCTCCGAAGGGCGAAGAGCTCCGGCGCGCGGTTCGCGAGCTCCCGCACCGTGTAGTAGATCTTCACGCGCACGTCGCGGGCGTGGGCCGCGTCGACGTACGCCGTCATCTCCGCGGGGCGGAAGAACGGGTAGTTGATGTAGGGGTTGACCGGGCCGGCGTGGTGGACGTTGACGACGTTCGCGCCGGTGGCGAGGACGTCGTCAACCGGCTTGAAGGCGTGGAAGTAACGCGTTCCGAACTGCGCCTTCGGGTCGATCGGCTTGAACGGCGTCAGCAGGAGGCGGAAGTCGAAGAAGAGCGTCTCCCCCTCGGCGAGGGTCCGGGGGCCGCTGAAGCAGCGGACGAGGTAGGTCGTCGCTCCCTCTTCGGCGAGCCGGCAGCCCCCCTTGCCGCCGTTCTGCCAGGACGCGGGCATCACCAGCGGCTTCAGCGTGTAGAAGTTCGTGTTGAGCGGCCGGACGTACGTCTCGTCCTTCAGGGTGAACTGCAGTCCCGCGTTGACGTCGCCGATCCAGGCGGAGTCCTGGTTCTTCGTCGCGTCCCACGTCCAGTCGAACGACGCGGGGCGCGCGCCCCCCTTGAAGCCGAGGCCCATCAGGTAACGCGCCACGTCCCGGGCCATCGGGATCTCGAGGCGGATGTCGTCCACCGAGGTGGCCTTCGCGGCCTTCACCCGCACCGTGAACTCGACGTCGCCGTCGAAGTCCATCCGGGCGTCGGTGTCCAGGGTCAGCGCGCCTCCGTCTCCGTGCGCCCGCCAGAGCGCCGCGCCGGGGCCCGGGCGGGTGATGGTCGCGCCGCCGCCGGCCCACGGCTTCACGGCGGGATCGCGGCTCTC
>DAOMFB010000410.1:0-2960 GCA_035429585.1 Thermoanaerobaculia bacterium | reverse complement strand
AGCAGAGAGGCTGCGTGTAGAAGTCCGTCGCGGCGCCGTCGTCGCCCGGCGCGAGCTCGACCCAGCCGTAGGAGCCGGTCTCGTTCACGAGCCGCGAGCCCGTGTGGCTCTTCGGCTGCCAGAGCGCGAAGACGGCGCCCTGGGGATCGGCGAGGAGCGCCATGCGGCCGGCGTCCATCGCGTCGAAGGGGGCCATCAGCTCGGACGCCCCGAGCGCCTTCGCCCGGGCCGCCGCCTCGTCGGCGCTGGCGACGGCGACGTAGGCGAGCCAGTGCGGCGGGACGCCCCGCTGCCGCTGCCCGGCGTCGTAGGCGTAGAGGCCGGAGACGTCGAGGCCGTCGCGGCGGGCGAGCGTGTAGGAGCCGGAGCCCGCCGGAACGTCGGAGAAGGTCCAGCCGAACAGCCGGCCGTAGAACGCCTTCGCGGCCTTCGCGTCGGTCGTCCCCAGCTCGATCCAGCAGAAGGATCCGGGGTCGTGGCTCGATGTCTCCGGCATCTCGTCCTCCTCGGGCCCGGGAATTCTTCCAGATTTCGACGCCCCGCGGCGGCCGCGCTCCCGTAGACTTTGTTCGTGGCGATCACGACCGGTTTCCGCCGGGCGGCCGCGCTGCTGCTGCTCCTGGCCGCCGGACCCGGGCGCGCGCTGGGCGGCGGGCCGGCGACGGCGGGCCAGCCGCTCTTCGAAGGGCGGTTCGTCTTCGCCACCTACGGCCGGGAGGACGGCCTCGGAGACCTGAACGCCGAGTCGCTCCTGCAGGACCGGACCGGCTTCCTGTGGGTCGGGACCGACAACGGCCTCTACCGGTACGACGGCCGCCAGTTCGTCCGCTTCGGGGCGGAGCTCGCCGCGCTCGACACGCGGGTGAGCGTCCTCCACGAGACGCCGTCCGGCGTCCTCTACGCCGGGACGAGCACCGGCCTCGCCCGCCGCGAGGGCGAACGGTTCGTGGCGGTCGGCGAGGAGTCGGGCCTGCCGGCGTCCGAGATCCTCGACGGGCAGATCGCCTCCGACGAGCGGGGACGCATCTGGGTCGGGACGACGAAGGGGCTCTTCGTCGGGGAGGGGGGCCGGTTCCGTCTCGTGCCCCGTCCGGGGGGCCAGCCCGAGGTGCGGATCACCGCCCTCCACCGCGACCCGGCCGGCGCCCTCTGGGTGGCCCGCGGCGCGTCGCTCAGCGTCACCGACGCGGACGGGACGCGCGAGATGGGGACGGCGATCCCGCTCCCTCCGGGCGGGCAGATCGACCGCATCGCGACGGACGGCGCGGGCCGGCTCTGGGTCCGCACGATCCGGACGCTCTGGGTGAGGACGCCCGGCAGCGACCGCTTCGTCCGCGACGACGAGGGCCTCCCGCCCTCCAGCGAGACGGGGCGCCTCGCCCTCGGCGAGAACGGCGAGATCCTGGTGCCGACGGTGCGGGGCCTCGCGCGGAAGACGGACGGCGCCTGGCGGGTCACCGGGCGGGCGGAAGGCCTCCTCGGCTCCGTGAACGCGGCGTTCGTCGACCGGGAGGGCTCGCTCTGGATCGGTCTCGCCGGCGAGGGGCTGGCCCGGCGGCTCGGGCAGGGGGCCTTCCGCTGCGGCGGCGAGGAAGAGGGGCTCGCGAACAACCTCGTCTGGGCGATCGTCCGCAGCGTCGCTCAGGGGGGGGCGGGTCCGCTCTGGGTCGGGACGGAGGAAGGGCTGAACCGGATCGACCCGCGGGACGGCTCGATCCGGACGTACCGGAGGAAGGACGGCCTCGGCGGAGACGCCGTGCAGGCGCTGGCCGCCTTCCCGGACGGACGTCTCTACGCGGGCCACTGGCCGGGGGGCGTGACCCGGATCGAGACGGGGCGCGAGCTCTTCCGGCCCTGTGCGTTCGAGGGCGTCGAGGCGTCGGGCGTCAAGGTCCTCTCCCTCTACCGGGCGCGGTCGGGCGACCTCTTCGCGGGAACCGACAAGGGGGTCTTCCGCCTCCGCGCCGCCGCCGGCGCCGACCGCTTCGAGCGGTTCCCGGTCCCGGAGTCTCCCTTCGGCTGGCGGAAGTTCGCGTTCGCCGAGGACGCCGCGGGCGTCCTCTGGGCGGCCGGCGAGGGGGGCTTCTTCCGGCTCACCGGGCCGGAGCCCCGCCGCTTCGGTCCCGAGGACGGCCTCCGCTCGCGGGACCTCTCGGGCGTCGTCGTGATGGAGGACGGCAGCTTCATCGTGGGGTACCGCAACGTGCCGGGCATCGACCGGGTCCTCGTGCGCGCTTCGAAGCTGACCGTCACGCCGCTGGCCGAGCCGCCGGGCGCCCCCGGGGGAAAGGTCGTCTTTCTCGGGTGCGACGCCGCTGGAGCCGTCTGGGCGGGGACGCAGATCGGGGTGACCGTCTACCCGGCGCGGGGCCGTCCGGTTCGCTACGGCCGGTCGGACGGGCTCATCACGGACGACATGGACCAGAACGCCTTCTTCGCCGAGGGCGACGGAACGGTCTGGTTCGGGACGAGCCGCGGGCTCGTCCGCTACACGCCCGGCGTCCCCCCGGCGAAGCGCCTCCCGCCGCCCGTGGTCCTCCTCGGCGTGTGGGCCGGCGGGCGCGCGCTCGATCCGGCGGTCCCCGCGGAGCTCTCCCGGCGCGAACGGGACGTGCGGCTCTCGTGGGCCGCCCTCACGTTCGTCGAGGCGCGGCTCGTGAAGTACATCTACCGGCTCGTCGGCCTCGACGCGCCGGCGGTGGAGACCCGTCTCGGCGAGGTCAGCTACTCGTCCCTCCCGTCGGGAAGCTACCGGTTCGAGGTGACGGCCGTCTCCGCGTCCGGGGTGCCGAGCGAGAAGCTGGCCTCCTTCAGCTTCACGGTGGCCCGGGCGTGGTGGGAGCAGGGATGGGCCTGGATCCTCGGCGGCCTCCTCCTCGGCGGCGGTGTCGCCGCCATCACCCGGCGGCGGACGCGGTCGCTCGAGAGCGAGCGGGAGCGGCTGGAGACGGCCGTGGCGG
>DAOMFB010000409.1:0-2970 GCA_035429585.1 Thermoanaerobaculia bacterium | reverse complement strand
CCCAGACCAAAAATAGGGGAAGAGCTGAAAGAAGGAAACCACGGTCATCTAAAGAAAGACGTCCGGCAGGCCCGTGGAGAACGGGGGGCGCGCGGTGCGGCGCGCCGGCGCCGGGCCGAGATCCTGGAGGAGGGAGCCCGGGAGGTCGAGCGTGGCGGGGTAGACGTGGGCGCAGACGCTGTCCTCGGGGGAGAGCTTCTTCGACCGGCAGGCCGCCGCCGCGGCGGGAAGGGCCGCGGCGAGAAGCTGGAGCAGGCGACGCCGCGTGACGGTCGGCAGGGGAGTCACCTCCCGGTGGACGCCGTCCACGATACCGCGTCGCCGGTGCCGGAAGAAACGGGCGGAGGGCCTCGGGAGGCGGGCGGCTCCGGCCGGACGGGGGCGGCGGCGGGTCAGAGAAGCTCGGCGAGGAGGGAGGGCGGGTCGAACGAGGGACGCTCCGCCGGAGAGAGCTTGGACAGCAGCGTGAAGTCGTCGTACTCGAAGCCCGGTCCGACCGAGCAGTTGACGAGACAGTAGGCCCCGGTGGGGCGCGCCGCCTGCCACGAGAGGGCCGGCACGACGGCGAAGGGCTCGGCGCCTTCGGAGAGCGGTCCGAGGAGGCGGCGATCCACGCGGCCCCCGCCGGCCGGCGCCGTGAAGAGCTCGACGGGCGCCCCCTCGCCGTGATGCCAGGCCTCGTCCGAGAGGAGCCGGTGCCACCGGCTGACGGAACCCTCCGCGAGGAGGAACCAGATGACGGTGAGGGCCGGGCGGCCGGGGCGGCCGTCGGCGGGGACGACGGTGCGCTTCGACCGGAACGCCTGCGAGAAGAACCCCCCCTCCGGGTGCGGCTCCAGCTTCAGGTTGGAAATCAGCTCCGCGGCGCGAGGGTGCATCGCCGGACGATTCTCTCCCGTGCTCCCCTCACAGCCAGCGTCGGACGCGGCCCCGGTAGGTGGCGTAGTGGTCGCCGAAGACGCGCGCCAGCACGGCTTCCTCGCCGGGGATGACGAACCGGTCGAGGGTGAGGAAGAGGAGGGCTGTGGCCAGGAGGACCCAGACCGTCCCGAGGAGCAGCCCGAACGCCGCGAGCGTGGCGACCGTCGCGACGTAGAGCGGGTTGCGCGAGAAACGATAGGGCCCGGTCGTCAGGAGCGTCGTCGCCACGCCGAACGGGAGCACCGTGGTGCGCCGCAAGCGGAAGAGACCGATCGACCACGCCGAGACCCCGGCGGCCAGAGCGAAGAGGGCGAGCGCCGGGCCCAGCTGCCACCCGAACGCCGGGAAGGGGATCGGGAGCGGGACAGCCCGGTTGAGACCCCATCCCGCCCCGAGGCACGCGAAGAACCAGACGGGCGGGGGGATCCGTTCATACCAGGCGGCGCCGTCGCTCGGGCCCATCGTCGCGCCGATTCAGCGCCCCGGCGGCGGCGCGGCATCCGCGGACGGGCAGACGGCGAAGAGGATCGGGAGAGCGAGAACGGGGAGAACGAGGCGTCGAACGCTCATGGCGCCTCCCGGGCCGGGCCGCCGATTTGCCGCTTCATCTCGAAACCCCGGACGACGACGTAAGCCACGAGCGTGAAGAGGAAGAAGAGCAGCAGCATCCAGGCGACGCCGGTGAGCGAGCCGACGACGGTCTTGTAGATCTCGAACATCCACCGGTCGGAGGTCAGCTGGACGATCCGGCCCTCCTTGTCGGGGGTGATGTACTTGTCCATGTCCCAGAGCCGGATCCCCGCGCTGATGCCCGTGACGTAGACGGCGAAGAGGATGTAGCGGCGCCAGTTGGGGGCCATCTCCGCCGAGACGAGCCGGCTCAGGATCCGGTTGACGGGCCGGGCGAAGAGGAGGGCGGGCACCGTCGCGGTCGCGGCCGCGACGAGAAACGTGACGGCGAGCAGCGTGGCGAACATGAGGCGTGCCTCCGCGCGATGCCACAGGACTTCGCTCGCGGAACGATATCAAGTCCGCCGGCGCCGGCGACGGAGATCGCGAGGGCCGGCGCGGCGATCGCACGGGCGCGGCCGGTCACGGTGCCTGTCCGGCGCGGGCCCACGGAAGCGTCCGGTTCGCGAATTTCGCCTCTCCGGTGAAGAGGAAGAAGAGGTACGAGCCGAGGCAGAACCGGCCGAAGACGAGGGCCGCGAGGGCCGTGAGCAGGAGGGCTTCGAGAGCCCACGCGACGGTGTGCCGGCCCGAGGCGAGACACAGCGCGATCGCGAGCATGAAAGTTCCTGCCATGACCTGGGAGAAGCGACGGGGCGCCGGCGCCGGACCGAGGAGCGGCCGGCCTCCGGGTTTCGCGACGAAGAGGTTGTAGAGCGCGTCGAACGGGTTGAGGGACGGGAAGGCCGCGTTCCACCAGAGCAGCGCTCCGAGGGCGAGGAACCAGGGCCACGACTGGAGCGCCAGGCCGGCGAGGACGAGGATCCCGACGGCACGCGGCTGCCACATCAGTGCGGGGTACCTTGCGGAGCAGGCCTCCGGCCCGTCTTCCCGGAAGCCCTGCTGCCTGACGAAGTTCACGTCGGCGCTCATCGGGCGGCCTTCTCGTCAAGACTCGTTCTCAACATGGCTCCACGATAGCGCGTTCCGGAGGGGGCATGCGAGCCCGCTTCGACGACGGGTCACGCGTCCTGGTCCTCGGCAGCGGCTGTCGTGCACGGACGCGCCGGCGCCCTGGTGCGCCGTCAGCCGCTTGCCGCGGCCCTGCGGTCGGCGACGAGGACCCGGACGAATCCGGCCGCGAGAAGCGCCTCGACCGCCGCGCTCGCCAGGATGGCCCGCCCGGCGCGCCCCGCGGTGAACTCGTACACCCCGAGGAAGGCCAGCAGCAGCAGTCCGACGGCCGTCCCGGCGCTCAGAGCCGTTCGCGCCGGTGACGGCGGCGCCGAACGGGCGAGAAGGAAGATCACCGAGAGGCCGAGATACAGGCCCCCCAACCGCCGCCCGAGGAGAAGAAGGCCGCCAGTGGGGCGGCTCGGC
>DAOMFB010000408.1:0-2975 GCA_035429585.1 Thermoanaerobaculia bacterium | reverse complement strand
ACCTCGTACCTGTCCTGTTGCAGCTCCCAGAGGTTTCCGTGCATGTCGTAGAGGCCGTAGGGGTTGGGAAGGTTCGACCCGACGGGACGCGTCGACTCCTCCGAGTTCGCGCAGTACCAGACGTACGGCTCGGCCTCGGGGCAGGGGATGCAGCCCCAGTCGCAGTCGAGAACGTCGCCGAAGGGAAACCGCGTCCGGGTCCCGCCGCGCGCGGCCCGCTCCCACTCCGCCTCCGTCGGCAGCCGGAGCCTCCCCGCTCCCGGCTGGCCCGTCTCCGCGAGGTGCGCGTTCAGCTTCTCCAGGAATCCGCCGGCGGCCGCGATGTCGTTCCAGGAGACCCAGTCCACCGGGCAGTCGTCCCCGCAGTAGAAGTGGTAGCTGGGGTTCGTCCCCATCAGGGACTTCCACTGCCCCTGGGTGACGAGGTACTTCCCGATCAGGTAGTCGGACGTGATCGTCACCTCGTGCTGCGGCCTCTCCCACGAGGCGGCCCAGTCGTCCCCGTCCGGAGCGCCCATCAGGAGCGTCCCCGAAGGGATCCTGACGAGGACCAGCGGAAGGCCCCCCGGCAGCGTGACCGTCACCTCGTGCCACGTCCGCCGGGGAACGGGGGCTCTCGCCGCCGTCTCCCCTTCGGGCGCGACCTGGCCCCGCCCGCCGGCCGCCGAGACGGTGGCGACCACGACGGCGAGCGCGGCGATGCGGCCCGGCGGGCGGGACCGGAAGCCCGGCATCCGCAACCTCCGACGATCCTCTGTCCATTATCCGCCCCCACCGCGGGCCGGACGGGCCCGCCTGCGGGAGGCGCTGTAAACGGACCGCCGTCCGGCGGCGTCTTTCCCGGCGGAATCGAGGCCGCCCCCGGGCGGGCCGGCCGCTCCAAGGAGGGAACGAAATGAACGGAATCACGAAACGGCCGGCAGCGGGACTTCTGGCGGTCGCCCTCGTCGCGGCGCTCGGCGCGGCCTTCGCAGCCTCCGCCCAGCCGTACGGGGCCGGCGGACGGGCCGCGGGGGCCGGACCCATGGTGCGGGCGCTCCGGGGCGGGCTTTCCACCCTCGACCTGACGGACGACCAGAAGGCGAAGATCCGGACGCTCCTCGAGTCGAAGAGGGACGCCGCCGAGGCCCTCGCCCTGACGACGCGGACCGACGCGAAGGCCCTTCGGGACCTCGCCGCCGCGAGCAACCCCGACGCGGCCGCCGTCGGCGCGGCCTTCCTCAAGGTGAAGGCCGACCGGGAGGCGGTCCGTGCCGCGGCCCAGGGCGCCCTCGGCGAGGTCAAGGCGGTCCTGACCCCGGACCAGGCCGCGAAGCTGGACGGCTACCTGGCGGCGCACAGGCAGATGCGCCACGGGCGCGGCGGCCGCTTCTGAACCGACCGGCGCGCGGCACGGGAGCTGGGCCTCGCGGCCCCGCTCTTCCTTTCTCTCCTAGAGCCAGCCCGACTTCTTGAAGTGGCGGTAGAGGGCGCCGCACGCCACGAACATCACGCCGAGGATGACGTAGTAGCCTTAGCGAAACTTGATCTCCGGCATGTGTTCGAAGTTCATGCCGTAGATCCCGGCGATCATCGTCGGGACGGCGAGGATGGCGACCCAGGCCGAGATCTTCCGCATGTCCTCGTTCTGACGGACGTTCACCTGCGTCAGGTTCGCCTCCAGGATCGAGGTCAGGAGGTCCCGGAAGGAGACGAGCCGGTCGACCACCCGCAGCAGGTGGTCGTGGATGTCGCGGAAATAGGGCTGGATTCCCTCCGGGATGGCCTCGTACCGCCCCTGCGAGAGGCGGTCCGCCGCCGGCACGAGCGGCGCCACGGCCTGGTGGAACATCAGCGCCTCGCGCTTCAGGAAGTAGATCCGCTCCGCGTGGCCCCCGCGCGCCTCGGAGAAGACCTTCTCCTCCACGTCGGCGATGTCGTTCTCGAGCCCCAGGATGACCGGCTTGTAGTCGTCCACGACGCGGTCGAGGATGGCGTAGAGGATCGCGCCGGGCCCGAGGCGAAGGAGCTCGGGGCTCCTCTCGAGCCGCTTGCGGACCTCCGCGAGGCCGCTGGCCGGGCCGTGCCGGACCGTCACGACGAAGCCGTCGCCGATGAAGAGGAGGATCTCTCCCAGCTCGATCTCCTCGACGTCCTCCTTGTACCAGGCCGTCTTCAGGACGACGAAGATCGAGTCGCCGTAGACCTCCAGCTTCGGGCGCTGGTGGGCCTTGATGGCGTCCTCGACGGCGAGCTCGTGGAGGCCGAACTCCGCCCGGACGGCGGCGAACTCCTCCTCCGAGGGCTCGTGGAGGCCGATCCAGACGAAGGCGTTCTCCGGCCGGCCCGCCTCGAAGGCATCCTTCAGGGAGAGCTCGCCCCCGCGCCGGACGCCGTCCTCATAGACCGCGCAGTCGACGATCACGCGACCGGGCTCACGAAGTCGAACTTTTTGACATCGACGAGACCCTTGTCGGTCAGCTTCAGCTCCGGGATGACGGGGAGGGCGAGGAAGGCGAGCGTCATGAAGGGGTGGTCCATCGTCGCCCCGAGGGCCCGCGCGGCCTCGTTCGCCTTCCGCTCCGCGGCGTCCACCGCCGCCATCGGGGCGTTCGACATCAGGCCGCCGACCGGGAGCGGCACCTCGGCGAGGACCTGCGTCCCGTCGGCCACGACGATCCCCCCCCCGATTCCGGCGGTCCGCCGGACGGCGGTCTCCATCGAGGCGTCGTCGGCCCCGAGGACGACCACGTTGTGCGAGTCGTGCGCGACCGAGGACGCCACCGCGCCCCGCTTCAGGCCGAAACCCCGGGCGAAGGCGACCCCGACGTTCCCCGTCCCCCGGTGCCGTTCCACGACGGCGAGCTTCAGGAGGTCCCCCGCCGGGTCGGCGGCCGCCGAAAGACTCAACGGGGCGCTGCGCAGCCTGCACGAGCCGGACATCATCGACGCGAAACGCTCTGCGGCGCACCGGCTTCTGGAGGCCCTTCCGGGCG
>DAOMFB010000407.1:0-2975 GCA_035429585.1 Thermoanaerobaculia bacterium | reverse complement strand
GGACCAGCCCGTGGAGGGCCTAACCGCCGCCCGCCCCCTGCTGGCGCTGGCCGAGGGACAGCCCAGGCTCCTGGTGGGCTCCCCCGTGAAGGGTGAAGTCTCGGGCAAATGGATGCTTCCCCTGGCCTATCTGGTGCGGGGCGGCGAGGGGGGCGGCGCTCAGCCGGGAGGCCAAGTAAAGAACCGCCCGGCGAGCAGGTGGAAGTGGAGGTGGTCGACGCTCTGGCCGGCGTCGGGGCCGTCGTTCACGACGAGGCGGTAGTCCGAGGCCTTCTCCCGCCGCGCGATCTCGGCGAAGGCGAGAAGGAGGCGGGCCAGGAGCGGCGCGTCGTCGGGCGTGGCCGCCGAGAGCCGGGGCAGGTGCTTCTTCGGGATGACGAGGACGTGCGTCGGCGCCTTCGGCGCGATGTCGCGGAAGGCGTAGAACTCCTCGTCCTCGAAGACGGGCGTCGACGGGCTCTCGCGTCTCGCGATGCGGCAGAAGAGGCAGGACGGGTCGTTCGTCTCGGTGGTCATGACGCCGCGGATTATCCCGGAATCCGGGAGATTTCGGCGCCGAGGGCGCGGAGCTTTCCGGCCATGCCCGCGTACCCGCGGTCGAGGTGATAGATGCGCCGCACCCGCGTCTCGCCGCGGGCGACGAGCCCCGCGAGGACGAGGGCCGCGGAGGCGCGGAGGTCCGAGGCGGTCACGGGCGCCCCTTCCAGCCCGGCCGGCCCGCGGACCACGGCGGCGTGGCCGTCGAGCCGCACGTCGGCGCCGAGACGCAGGAGCTCGCCGACGTGGAGGAAGCGGTTTTCGAAGATCGTCTCGACGATCCGGGAGACGCCGTTCGCCTGGGTCATCAGGGCCAGGAACTGCGCCTGGAGGTCCGTCGGGAAGCCGGGGTGCGGGGCGGTCCTCACGTCGGTGGCGCGAAGGGGCCCTTCCGACCGGACGCGGACCGTGTCCGCCCCGGCCTCGACGACCGCTCCCGTCCGGCGCATCGCCTCGAGGAACGCGGCGAGGTCCGCCGGCCGGGCGCCCGAGACGGTGACGTCGCCTCCCGTGATCGCGCCCGCCACGAGATAGGTGCCGGTCTCGATCCGGTCCGGGATCACCTCGTGGGGCCGGGCACCGGTCCCGCCGAGCCGCTCGACCCCCTCGATCGTGAGGGTCGGCGTTCCGGCGCCCTCGATGCGCGCACCCATCCGCGCGAGGAGCCGCGCGAGATCCGCGACCTCGGGCTCGAGGGCGGCGTTTCGCAGCACCGTCCGGCCGCGGGCGAGCGCCGCCGCGAGAAGGACGTTCTCGGTCCCGGTGACGGTCGGCCGGGGAAAGGAGATCTCGGCCCCGGTGAGCCGTCCGCCCGCGGTCGAGACGCGGGAGACGTGCGCGTGGATGTACCCCTTCTCGACGGCGATCCGCGCGCCCATCGCCTCCATGGCCGCGAGGTGGAGGTCGACCGGCCTCACGCCGATGGCGCAGCCGCCCGGAAGGGAGACGCGCGCCTCGCCGAAGCGGGCGAGGAGCGGCCCGAGGACGAGGATCGAGGCCCGCATCGTCCGGACCAGGTCGTAGGGGGCCTCGGTCGAGGTGATCGCGTCGGCGCGGAGCGAGAGGCGTCCGGCCGCTCCCGTCTCGACGCGGGCGCCGAGGCCCGACAGGAGGGTGCCCAGCGTCCGGACGTCGGCGACCTCGGGGACGTTCTCGAGGACGACCGGCTCGTCCGTCAGGAGCGCGGCCGCCGCGGCGGGGAGCGCGGCGTTCTTCGCGCCGCTCGCCCGGACGGTGCCGGCGAGCCGGCTCGGGCCGCGGATGAGGAAGGCGTCCACCGGAGCCGAGTCTAGCCGCCGGCCGCCGAGCGGACCGCGGTGGCCGTCCGGGGGATCCCGGCGGCGTCGAGCCGGACCGCCGCGAGACGGAAGGCGCCCGAGTCCTCGACGAGGTCGCTCACGGCGCGGGCCTGTCCGTAGCCGAACTCGAAGACGAAGGGGGCGCCGGGAGAGACGAACGGCGGCAGCGACCGGAGGATCGCGCGGACGCCGTCGAGGCCGTCCTCGCCGCCGTAGAGCGCGAGGGGAGGCTCGTGCTCCGAGACCGTCTTCGAGAGGTGCGGCGCCTCCGCGAGGGGGACGTACGGGGGGTTCGCGACGACGAGGTCGAACGGGGTGCCGGGACGGAGGGCGGAGAGCCAGTCGGAGGCGAGGAGGCGGACCCGCCCGCCGACGCCGTGACGGACGGCGTTCTCGCGGGCGAGCGCGAGGGCGGCCGGTGAGCGGTCGAGGGCGAGGACCGTGCACCCCGGGCGCTCCAGCGCGAGCGTGACCGCGAGAACGCCGCTGCCGGTGCCGACGTCCAGGATCCGGCACGCCGACGGCGCCTGCTCGCGGGACACCTCGACGATCCCCTCCGTCTCGCCCCGCGGAATCAGGGCGCGCGGGTCGACGCGAAACGTGCGGCCGAGGAACTCCCACTCGCCGAGCAGGTATTGGAGCGGCTCGCCCGCCGCGCGCCGCGCCACGAGGTCGCGGAAGGCGGCGGCGTCCGCGGGCGTCGCCTCCTCGCGGCGCCGGGCGAGGAACCAGCGGCGGGGCCGTCCGGTGGCCCGGGCGAGGAGCTCCTCCGCCTCGAACGAGGGGTGCTCCGGTCCCGCGAGGCGGCGGCGGGCCTCCACGAGGAGGTCGCCCCACGACGTCCTCCCGCCGCCGTCCGTTCCCCCGTGGCCCCCCGTCTCCACCCGCGACCTCCTCTTCCGTCCCGTCACCGGCTGACTAAGATGGCGGCGTGTCCGCCGGACCCATTCTGACCCGGACCTCGCTCGTTCTGGCGATCGGGGCGCTGGCGCTCTGGCTCTCCGGCGTCGCGGGCCTCGTGCCGCCGGGGTTCGCCGTCCCCGGCGCGGCGGTCCTGGCCGGAGCCGCGGCGCTCGCCGCGCTCGCCGCCGGGAGTCGTCGCGCGGTCCCGCCGGTCCGGGAGCCCTCTCCGTGGGGTCC
>DAOMFB010000406.1:0-2983 GCA_035429585.1 Thermoanaerobaculia bacterium | reverse complement strand
AAGTGGCGATGAGGGGGGCCCCCCAGCCCCCGATGTAGATGTTCAAGGGCGCCCCCGGGCTCGAGCCCGCGAGAGCCCCCGAGGGCGCCGCCGTCACCGGCTCGAAGCGCGACGACTCCGCCCCCGGCATGTTGAACCGGGCGGCCCCCGCGAAGAGGTCCGTCAGCATCAGGAAGCCGATCAGGCCGAGGATGAGGTCCGCGTCGACGGAGGGGTCGAGCCGCTCCTTCCTGAAGAGGTGGCGCCGCGCGAGGGCGAGGAGGACCCCGGCGAGGGTCGTCACGAGGACGACGTCCTTCAGGACGAGGTACGCCTCCCAGAACCCCTTCGGGAAGAAGGGCTGGGCCGCCCCGGGAAAGAGCCCCTCGAGGACGAGCGAGACGGTCCGGATCGAGAGGACGACGAAGCCCGAGAAGATGAGGATGTGGTAGAGCCCGGCATACGGGTCGCGCCACATCTTGCGCTGCAGGATTCCGTACTCGACGACGTGCCAGAGGCGCTGGAACGGGCGGTTGAACCGGTCGTCGGGCGCTCCGGCCCCGATGAGGAGCAGCTGCACCCGCCGCGAGGCCGTCACGAGGAAGAGGACGACGGCCGCCCCGAGGAGCAGAGCGAACAGGACCGTCCCGGGAAGGCCGAAGTAGATGGCCTCTGTCGGCGTCAGCGTCATGACACTCCCCGCTCCGGCCGGCGCCCGCTAAAGGCCGGCCTTCGTTCTTTCTAGGCCTTCATCTTCTTCGCGGCCTCCGTCATCGCCGGGACGATCTGGAACAGGTCGCCGACGATGCCGTACGTGGCCGCCTTGAAGATGGGGGCCTCCGGGTCCTTGTTGATCGCGACGATCACCTTGGAGGAGCCCATCCCCGCGAGGTGCTGGATGGCCCCCGAGATCCCGCAGGCCACGTAGAGCGACGGCGACACGACCTTGCCGGTCTGCCCCACCTGGTGGGAGTGGTCGATCCACCCCGCGTCGACCGCGGCGCGTGAGGCGCCGAGGGCCGCCCCCAGCTCATGGCAGAGGGCGCGCAGGACGGGCCAGTGCTCCGGCCCCTTGATGCCGCGCCCGCCGGAGACGATCTTGTCGGCCTCGGCCACGTCCAGCTCGCCCGCCGCCGCGGCCTCCACCTTCACGACCCTGGCGCGGATCTTCGCGCCGCCGATCGACACGGCGACGGCCTCCCCCGCGCCGGGGGTGTCGGCCTTCGCGGCCGGGAAGACGTTCGGGCGGGGCGTGGCGATCTGGAGCGCGGCCCCGGCGGCCGGCGCCACCGTCGCCTTCGCCTTGCCCGAGTAGACCGGGCGGGTCGCCACGAGGCGCCCTCCCTCGACGTCGAGCGTCATGACGTCGGAGAGGACCCCCGCCTTCCGCCGCGCGGCGAGGCGCGGGGCGACGTCCTTCCCCATGGTCGTGGCCGAGACGAGGAGGATCGACGGGCCGAAGGCCGCGACCGCCGCGTCGAGGGCGGCGGTGTACCCCTCGCAGGAATACGCCGCGAGCTCGGGCGCGTCGGCCACGAAGACCTTCGCCGCGCCGTAGGCGGCGAGCTCGGGGACGAGGCCGCCGACGCCGGAGCCGGCCACGCAGGCGGCCAGCGTCCCGCCGGTCTTTCCCGCGAGCGCCCGGCCGAGGGTCAGCGCCTCGAGCGAGGCCTTCCGGATCTTTCCGTCGCGCTGTTCGATGAAGACGAGGACGTTCGACATCAGAGCACCTTCGCTTCGTCCCGGAGGAGCTTCAGCAGCTCTTCCGCGGCCTTGTTCGGGTCGTCGGCGGGGATCAGCTTCACGGCGCCGCGCGCGGCGGGCAGCTCCAGCTTCGTCCAGGCCACGGCCGCCCCGGCCGCCGCGTCGTACCCGACGTCGGCCGGCTGCTTCACCGTGATCGTCTTCTTCTTGGCCGCCATGATCCCCTTCAGCGACGCGTAGCGCGGCTCGTTCAGCCCCTTCTGCGCGCCGATGACGGCGGGGAGGGGGGCCTCGACCACCTCGGTCGCCCCCTCGATCTCGCGGTGGGCGGTGATCTTCCCGTCGCCCCACTCCAGCTTCATCACGGGAGAGACGTGCGGCAGGTCCAGCAGCTCGGCCAGCATCGGGACGAGGAGCTGGGCGTCGGTGCCGACCCCCTTGTTCCCCATCCAGACGACGTCGTGCGGGAGGGCCTTGACCGCCCCGGCGAGGATCGTCGCGACGCCCAGCGAGTCGATCTCGCCCGTCCCCTCGGACGCGACGCGGACGGCCTCGTCGGCGCCGCGGGCCAGGCACTCGCGGAGGCCCGCGTCGGCCCGGGCGGGACCGTACGTCACGACCGTGACCGTCCCCCCCTTGGCCTCCTTCGTCTTGAGCGCCTCCTCCAGCGCGAACTCGTCGTAGGGCGAGACGATCCACTTGACGTCGGCCTCGTCGATCGACTTCCCGTCCGCTCCGATCCTGATCTTCGTTTCCGTGTCGGGCACGTAGGCGATGCAGACGACGTGATTCATTTCGTGATGCCCCCTCGAATGCGGCGGCAAGCTAGCACGGTGGCGGGGGTCCGTCATTGATAAAAATGAATCACGGCTCAGTCGGTTCCCTCTTGACTTACGCTTTGATTGCGCCTACGTTTTAGGTCCCGGAAATGCCGTGAGCGCGCTCCCCGTCCCCCTTCCCGACGACCTCTCCCGCCACCTCTCGCGGGCGTCGGACCTGGTGCGGCAGGGGGCGACGCGGCGGGAGGCTCTTCCCACGGCGGTTCCGCCCCTCGACCGGCTCCTCTCCGGGGGCCTCCCGCGCGGGACGCTGGTGGAGGTGACGGGGCGGCGCTCGTCCGGGCGCTTCTCGCTCGCCCTCTCCGTCCTCGCCGCGGCGACCGGGGCGGGCGAGGCGGCGGCCCTCGTCGACCTCGGCGACCACTTCGACCCGCAGGCGGCCGAGGCCTTCGGGGCCGACCTCGCGCGCCTCCTCTGGGTCCGGCCGCGGACGCTGAAGGAGGCGCTCCTCTCCACGGAGA
>DAOMFB010000405.1:0-2987 GCA_035429585.1 Thermoanaerobaculia bacterium | reverse complement strand
AGCTCGGCGACGTGCGCCGCGCTCCGGACGAACGAGAGGCCGACGAAGTCGACCCCGGCGGCGAGCCCCTCCCGGAGGTCCCGCCGGTCCTTCGGCGTCAGGGCCGGGGCCGACAGCGCCGAGTCGGGGAAGTTCACGCCGGCCCCGCTCCGCACCGGGCCTCCGGCGACGACGCGGCACTCGAGCGCGCCGGCACTCCTCCGGACGACCCGCAGCCGCACCTTCCCGTCGTCGATCCGGACCTCCGCGCCCGGCGCGACGTCGGCGAGGAGGGCCCCGTAGGTGACGTGGAGGCGGAGCGCGCCGTCCCGCGCTCCCTCCCCCGTCCGGCGCGGGGCGAGCGCGACCGTCTCGCCCGCGGCGACCCGGACCGGCCCGCCCGGGACCTGCCCGAGCCGGATCTTCGGCCCGCCGAGGTCGAGGAGGACCCCGACGGGGCGTCCCGCCCCGCGCTCTACGCTCCGGATGAGGGCGACGCGCCGCCGGACGTCTCCGGGGCGCGCGTGAGCCGCGTTCAGCCGGAAGACGGCCACGCCGGCCCGGAGCAGCCGCTCCATCGCGTCGGGGCGTTCCGTGGCGGGGCCCAGGGTGGCCACGATCTTCGTCGCGCGCCAGCGTCCCTTCGGCGGCCGGTCGGTCCTTTTCGGCATCCGGTCTCCTCCCGTTTCCGTATGATGGCCCAGATGGACGCCGTGCCGACGCCCCACCTCCTCGAGGCCGTCAGCGAGCACGAGCACGATCCGCGCGTCGCGAGGATCGCGGCCCACATGCGGGAGATCATCCGGATCCTCGGCCTCCAGCCGGAGACCGACCCGAACCTGATCGACACCGACCAGCGGGTCGCGAAGATGTACCTCGACATCTTCTCGGGCCTCGACGAGGGGAACTTCCCGAAGCTGACGACGTTCCCCAACGAGGAGCGCTACACGGCCATGGTCATGGAGAAGGAGATCCCCTTCTACTCCATGTGCTCCCACCACTTCGTCCCCTTCTACGGGCACGGGCACATCGCCTACATCCCGAACGAACGGATCGTCGGCCTCTCGAAGCTGCCGCGCCTCCTCGAGTTCTTCGCGCGGCGCCCGCAGCTGCAGGAGCGGCTCACGGAGCAGGTGGCGACGGTCCTCGACGAGGAGCTCAAGCCCCAGGGGGTCATGGTCGTCATCGAGGCGCGCCACCTCTGCGTCGAGATGCGCGGCGTCCGGAAGCCCGGCGCCGTGACGGTCACCTCGGCCATCCGGGGCATCTTCCTGGAGAAGGCGGTCCGGGAGGAGTTCCTGGACCTCCTTCGCCGCCGGGGCTGAGAAGGCCGGCCGCCGGGAGCGGACCATGGCCGAGAACCCGAAGCGTCCGGCCGCAAGCCTCGCCGAGGTCCCCCGGCCGCGCCCGGCGCGCCCCGCGGCCGCGACGCTGCCGGAGGACGCGCTCCTCCTCCGGTTCCTCCTGACCACGGCGGAGGCCCCGGGCTTTCCCGAGGCGCTGCACGGGATCCTCCGGGACGTCTGCCGGGCCACGGGCTGGACGCTCGGGCAGGCCTGGGTGCCGGAGGAGGGGGAGAACCAGCTCCGCCTCGCCGCGACCTATCACCCCGCCGACCGGCGCTTCGCCGACTTCTGCACGGCGAGCGCGGCGCTCCCCCCGAAGCCCCTGCCCGGCATCATGGCCAGCGGCTTTCCCGACGGGGAGCCCGCCTGGGACGCGGACCTCGTCAGCCGTTCGGAGTTCCTCCGCGCCCAGGCCGCCAACGAGGCCCGCCTCCGGTGCGGCGTCGCCTACCCGCTCCGCGCCGGGACCGGGCTCCTCGCGGTCCTCGAGTTCTTCTCCTCGGAGACGCGCGAGGAGGACGCCCCGATCGCCGACCGGCTGGCGGGCATCCTGCCGCGGGCCGCGCCGGCCCTCGCGAACCGGCGGAGCGAGGCGGGCCACCGGAGCCGGGCCGAGGAGCTCGAGCAGCGGCTCGGCGAGCGGACGCAGGAGATGGGCCGCCGGACCGAGGCGGTGGCGCTGCTCAACGGGATGACGGGAATGCTCCAGAGCGCCCGCAGCATCACCGACATCCTGGAGATCCTGCGGCAGGTTTCCCCCCGGCTCTTTTCCGGGACGCGCGGCGGCCTCTACGTCCTCGACGCCGCGCACCGGACGCTCGAGAGCGTGGTGGCCTGGGAGAGCCTGAGCGAGACGTCGTTTCACGTGGACGACTGCTGGGCGCTCCGCCTCTCCCAGACGCACGTCGTCCGGCTGCCCGTCGGCGGCCCGCTCTGCGCCCACGTCCGCGGCACGCCCGAAGGGAAGTCGCTCTGCTTTCCCCTCCTCGCCCACGGCGAGGCCCACGGCCTCCTCCACCTCTCGGGCGCCGACGCGGACGAGCGCTTCGCCCTGAACGTCGCCAGCCAGGTCGCGCTCGCCATGGCGAACGTGAAGCTCCGCGAGTCGCTCCAGATCCAGTCGGTCCGCGACCCGCTCACGGGCCTCTACAACCGCCGCCATCTCGAGCAGGCGCTCGAGCGCGAGCTCCGGCGCGCCGCGCGGGAGAAGGCCCCCGTCGGCATCCTCATGGCGGACATCGACTTCTTCAAGAGGGTCAACGACACCGCGGGGCACGCGGCCGGCGACGAGGTCCTCCGCGAGCTCGGCCGGTTCTTCACCGTTCACCTCCGCCCCTACGACGTCGCCTGCCGGTTCGGCGGCGAGGAGTTCACGCTGATCCTCCCCGGGAGCACGCTCGAGTCGGCCGCCCGGCACGCCGAGCGCCTCCGCGAGTCGGTGCGGGAGCTGACCCCCGCCTTCGAGGGGAGGCCCCTGGGCCCGATCTCCCTCTCCCTCGGCGTCGCCGCCTTCCCGGAGGACGGCGACACGCCCGAGGCGCTCCTCGCCGCCGCCGACGCGGCGCTCTACCGCGCCAAGGCCGCGGGGCGAAACCGCGTCGTCGCCGGCCGGCCCGCGGCCGGCTGATCCCGGCCTCCCCGGCGCCCGGGCGGCCCCGTCCC
>DAOMFB010000404.1:0-2992 GCA_035429585.1 Thermoanaerobaculia bacterium | reverse complement strand
GCTTCGCCTCCCGCCGGTCCGCTGCCGGGCTCCTGGCGGCGCGGCTCCTGCTCCTCCTCGGCGCTCCGCGGGCCGAGTCGGGGCTCTGGGGGCGTCTCGGGTCGGGCGCCGCGCCGCTCGGGCTCCTCGAGACGCCGGCCGACGTCTTCCTGACCGGCCTCCTCGCGCTCGCACTCCTCCGGCTCGCGTGGGCCGGCGGGCACAGCGCCGGGGAGCGCCGCGTTCCCGCGCCGCTCCGCCTCCTGCTCGGCCTCCCGCTGGCCGCTCTGCCGTACCTCCTGGGCCGCGTCGTCGGCGAGGGCCTGCCGGAGCTCTTCTCCTCGATGAACCTCGTGCCCGAAAGCCTCGACGCGTACCTCGTCCAGGCCGGCGGGGTCTCCCTCGTCGCGGCAGCGGTCGGTGCGACGGCCCTCCTCTTCCGGCCGCTGGCGTCCGGCGTCCGTCCGGGCGTCTTCGTCTCCCTCGGGATCGTCCTCCTGGTGGCGGCCGGGAGCGGCGAGGCGTCTCCGGTCGCCACCACGCTCTGCGGCCTCGGCACGGCCGCCTTCGGCATCGCGCTCGCCGGACGCTGGGAGTCCCGTCCGGGGCGGGACCTCCTCGGGCGGGGCGCCACCGCCGTCCTCCTGGTCGCGGCGGGCTGCGCCTCGGCCGGCGTCGGCCTCGCCCACGGCAAGACGCGGCGGATCGACGCGGCGCTCGAGGCGGCGGAGGCGGCGGAGAACGCGGTCCCGGCCGTCGAGGGCCCCGCCGCCATCCGGGCCTGGGAGGAACGGGTCCGCGCGCCGGAGATCGCTCCGTGGCTCCCGGCGGAGGGCCGGACCCTCGTCTCGGACCTGGCGCGGGCCCTCTGGATCCGCGGTGCGGTCCCCGGGTTCCCCGGCCCGGGCGACCTCCTCAGGATCCGCGACGCCGGCGGAAAGGTCGTGTCGGCCTTCGGTCTGACCCGCCCCGGAACGGAGCGGCGCGGCATCCTCTTCCGCACCGCGATCCCGGCTCCCTTCTCGGCCGAGTGGGTCCGGGTGTCGTGGCTCCGCGAGTCGGAGATCGATCCGCTCCTCGCCGACGTGGCCGCCGACGCCCTTCCGGCGCCGGTCGTGGTGGAGCGCCTGGAATACGACGCGGCCGGCCGGGCGAGCGGCCCGCTGCGCACCGAGCCCGTCGAGCTTTCCGCCCGACTCCGCGACGAGGCCCGGCTCCGCGGCGTGACCTCCGCCCGGGTCCTCGGGGCCGGAGGCCTCCACCGCCTCCGGGTCCGGGACCGCTCCCCCGGGTTCGTGGCGTACGTGGCTCCCGGCGAGTCGCCGGCGGTTTCCCTCGGAGCCGCCGTCGCCGCGGCGGAGTCGACCCTTCCCGTCGTCTTCCTCGTCCTCCTGTCCGGCGCGCGGCCGTCTCCCGGCGGGGCGCGGCGGTCCGTGCCGCTCCTCCGGACGTACCGGGCGAGGCTGGTGACCCTCGTCGTCCTCTTCGGGGCGCTCCCGTTCTTCGGGGGCGTTCTCGTCGTCCGGTTCGCGCTGGAACGCCACTCGGCGCGCGAGACGGAGCGGAGAGCGCGAAACCTCCTCGCGGAGGGGCGGCGCGCGCTGGAGACGCGACTCGGGGGGGTGGCCGGGCCCGAGGAGCTGAACCGCGCGGCCGGCGTGGTCGGCAGCGACCTCTTCCTCTACCGCGACGGCGCCCGCGCGTTCGCCTCGAGGGCGATTCCGGTGACGGCCGAGGTGGCGCAGGGGCGTCTCGCCGCGCCGGTGGCCGAGGCGCTGGCCGAAGGCCGCCGCGAGGCGTCGTCGCCCGCGCTCCGCCGGACCTCTTCGGGCCCGCGCCTCGTCGAGGCGGCGGAGGCCGTGGAGGGCGAGGAGCGCGACGCCCTCGCGGTCGTGGTCGCCGAAGACGAGGCCGCCCGGGGCGCTCTCGACGGCATCGTTCTCCTGGCGGTGGCCGTCGCGCTCGGCGCCTTCGGCCTCGGCGGGCGGGCGGCCCTCGCGCTCGGCAAGCCGGTCGAGGACCTGATCGGCGCGGCCGAGCGGATCGGCTCCGGGGCGGAGCCGCCGCCGATCGAGCCGCCGGGGAACGTCGACCTGCGCCGCCTCGTCGAGGCCTTCACGGCGATGGGGGAGCGGGTCCGCGAGCGGACGGATCTCCTGGCGCGCGAGCGGGAGACCGCGGTCGGCCTCCTCGCGAACCTGACGGCGGCGGTCGTGCTCTTCCGGAGAGAGGACGGCGCCGTGCTCCTCTCGAATCCGGCGGCCGACGAGTTGATCCCGGGCGGGACCCTTCCCGAGAAGCTCTCGAGCCCGCCGTGGGCGCCGGTGCGCGAGGTCGTCGAGGAGTCGGCCGAGCGGCGCCGCCCGGTCGAGCGGCGCGTGGCCGTCGCCTCGGAGGGGAGGAGCCGCGTCTTCCGCGTCGTCGTGATGGACCTCCCGCCGGACGCCTCGGGCGCGCGGGCGCTGCTCCTTCTCGAGGACCTGACGGAGTTCGTCCGCGCGGACCGGCTCGGCGCCTGGGTGGAGGCCGCCCGCGCCGTGGCGCACGACGTGAAGAACCCCCTGACGCCGATCCGGCTCGCGGCCGAGCGGCTCCTCCGGCTCGCGGCGAAGCCCGACGGAGCGTCGCCCGGGGCCGTGGCCGAGAGCGGGTCGAACATCCTCCGGCAGGTCGGCATCCTGACGGAACGGATCGGCCGGCTCGCGCGCTTCTCCGACCCGGCCGCGCTGGAGCCGCGCCCGCTGGACGCGGAGGCCGTCGCCGGGCTGCTGTCGGCGCTCGCCTCCGATTACGCGGGCGTCGAGACCGTGCGGATCGGCGTCGAGAGCTCCGAGGACCTGCCCGCCCTCGCGGCGGACCCGGTCCTGGTCCGCGACGCGATGACCAATCTCGTGGTGAACGCGCTCGAGGCGATCGGCGCCGGCCCCGGGACGATCCGCCTCTCGGCGGACGCGGCCCTTCTTCCGGGGGGCCGCCCCGGCGTCCGCTTCGCCTGCGCGGACGAGGGGCCGGG
>DAOMFB010000403.1:0-2997 GCA_035429585.1 Thermoanaerobaculia bacterium | reverse complement strand
CCCGCCCCCGGCCGCACGCCTCCGGCCGGCCGGCCCCCGTCAGAACCCCTCCTCCGTCGAAACGGGCGCGGTGGCCGGCGCGGCGGGCGCGAGACGGCGCGCCCCGCCCGCGGCGGCCGCCGGCCGGGACGCGTCCCCCTCGATCAGGAGAATCTGCTCGATCGACGGCGGCCCGAGGCCGAGGCTCCGCCGCGCGATCTCGTCGACGCGTCCCAGCGACGCGGCCTGGGCGCGGTCCATCCGGAGCTGCCGGTTCCGCTCGAGGAGGCTCTCGCGCTGCTGGCCCACCCGGGCCAGCTGGTAGCCGAGCCGGACCGTCTCGAGGTTGGCCCAGATGGCCGCGAAGAGGACGAGCATCGGCGGCACGGCCGCGAGGACGAGGGAGGCGAACTCCCGCGTCCGCTTCCGGTCGCGCTCGCGGACGAGGTAGACGTTCTCGACGGGCCGGCGGACCGCGTAGGCCATGGGCCGCCCCCCTTCACCGCGGCGGCGGCCCCAGCCGCCCGTTCTCCTCGGCGGTGCGCTCCAGGACCCGGAGGCGCGCGGAGCGGGCGCGGGGGTTCTGGGAGAGCTCCGGGAGCGACGGACGGATCGGCTTCCGGGTCACGAGGGCCATGACGCGGCGCCGGGGACAGACGCAGACGGGGAACGAGGGCGGGCAGGTGCAGCCGGCCGCGTGGCGCGCGAAGACGCCCTTGACGATCCGGTCCTCGAGGGAGTGGTACGAGAGGACCGCGACGCGCGCGCCGAGCGCGAGCCGCGCGATGGCGTCGTCGAGGAACCGCTCGAGGTCGATCAGCTCGCGGTTCGTCGCTATCCGGAGGGCCTGGAAGACACGCGTCGCCGGGTCCTTGAAGCGCTCCCGCCGGGGCCCGGTGGCCTTCACGACGAGACGCCGGAGCTCACCCGTGGTGGACACGGGGGACACCGCGCGCGCTTCCACGATCTCCCGGGCGATGCGTCCGGCCATGCGCTCCTCCCCGTACTCGCGGAAGACCCGCGAGAGTTCCTCTCTGGGCAGCGTGTTCACGAGATCCGCGGCGGTCGACCCCGCCCGGGACATCCGCATGTCGAGCGGCCCGTCCTTCATGAACGAGAACCCCCGCTCCGCGCGGTCGAGCTGGAGCGACGAGACGCCGAGGTCGGCCAGGACGCCGTCCACCGTGGCGATGCCGAGGCGGTCGAGGTGCGCCGCGATCTCCTCGTAGCGCCCCTCCACGACGACGAGTCGGTCCCCGAAGCGCGCCAGCCGCTCGCCCGCGAGCGCCCGCGCGTCCGGGTCCGCGTCGATGCCGACGACGCGCACCGCGGGCGACGCGTCGAGCAGCGCTTCGGCGTGGCCGCCGAGGCCGAGCGTGGCGTCGACGAAGGTCCCGCCGCGCTCCGCCCGGAGGAGCGCGACGACCTCGCGGAGCAGGACCGGAACGTGCACCGGTCTTTCCTCTCCTCAGAGCAGGTGGCGCGACAGCGCGTCGTAGTCCTCATCCGTCAGCTTCTCGGCCCGGAGGGCCTTCAGGTGCTTCGTCTTGTCCACCAGCTTCAGGTGGTCCGTCTGGCCGAGGACCAGCGCCTCGCCCGAGATCCCCGCCACGTCCCGGAGGAGCGACGGGATGAGGAGGCGCCCCTGCGGGTCCATCTTCACGGGCTGGCCGAAGGTGTTGAACCGCTCGAGGAACTTCGAGCGGGCGCGGTGGACGACCGGGAGCGCGGCGAGCTTCTCCTCGAAGACGTTCCAGACGGGCATCGGGTAGACCAGGACGTCGCCGCCGGTGATCGAGGTGAGGAAGAAGTCGGTTCCCCACGCCTCCTCGATCGGCTCGCGGAAGATGGCCGGGACCTTGAACCGGCCCTTCTCGTCCACCGTCGTCTCCGCGCTGCCTCGAAGCCGCTCCATGTTCCTTCCCGGAAAAAGGAAGCCCCTGTGGGCCCTCGGGAGCCGCCATGGCCCACGATGCACCACAGATGACCACTTTTTTCCACCGCCGAGTATCGAACCCCCCGCCCGCGCCGTCAAGGAGAAAAGGAGAGAAGGCGCCGCCGTGGAACGTCTTGCGGGGTGTTACCCTCCGCGGTCCCGTGACCTCCGGCGCGCTGCGCCCCCCCGCCTTCGTCGACGACGAGCCGTCGCTCGCGGCGCTCCTCGCCCGCCTCGACGCCCTCCCCGCCGAGCCGGTCTCCCTCGACACCGAGGCCGACTCGTTCCACCACTACTTCGAGAAGGTCTGCCTCGTGCAGGTCGAGGTGGCGGGCGAGGTCTTCCTCGTCGACCCGCTCGGGGGGGGCCCGCTCGCCCCGCTCCTCGAGCGGCTCGCCGGGCGCCGGCTCCTGATGCACGGCGCCGACTACGACCTCCGCCTCCTCTTCCGCGACCACGCCTTCCGGGCCGGCACCCTCTTCGACACGATGATCGCGGCCCAGCTCCTCGGCGAGCGGGAGATCGGCCTCTCGGCCCTCCTCTCGAAGCGGCTCGGCGTCTTCCTCGACAAGGCCCACCAGCGGGCCGACTGGAGCGCCCGGCCGCTGCCGCCCGGGATGGTGGCCTACGCCGCGGCCGACGTGGCGCACCTTCCCGCGCTCGTCGCGTCCCTCGAGGCCGAACTCGCCGCGACGGGGCGCCTCGCCTGGCACGACGAGGAGTGCGCCCGCCTCGCCGCCGCGCCCTTCCCCGGGCGGCGCGAGACGGACCCCGAGAACCACTGGCGGATCAAGGGGACGAACGCCCTCTCGGCGAAGGAGCGGGCCTTCGTCCGCGCCCTCTGGGAGGTCCGCGAAGCGCGGGCCCGCGCCCTCGACCTCCCTCCGTTCCGCGTCCTGACCAACGAGCGGCTGACGGCCGCCGCGCGGCTCGCGGCCGCCGGCGAGAGCGACCTCCTGAAGCTCTTCCCGGGGCCGCGCCCGCTTCCCGGCGCCCTGGCCACCGAGATCCGGAGGGCCGTCGACGCGGCGCGCCGCCTCCCGGCGGGGTGACGAGCTCGACCTTCCCGCCGAGCCGGGCGG
>DAOMFB010000402.1:0-2997 GCA_035429585.1 Thermoanaerobaculia bacterium | reverse complement strand
GGGCGCGGAAGAGGGCGACGTGCTTCGGCGTGTTCGGCAGGTGGTCGACGCCGCGCACGACGTGCGTGATCCCCATCGCGACGTCGTCCACGACGACGCTGAAGTGGTAGAGCGGGTGGCCGTCGGACCGGAGGAGGACGAAGTCGTCGAGGGAGCCGGCGGGGAACTCCGCCCGTCCCTGGACGACGTCGTCCACGACGATCGGCTCCTCGGGCATCCTCAGCCGGAGGACGAACCGCTCCCCGGCCGCGGCGCGGCGATCCGACTCCTCGCGGGAGACGGCCCGGCCCGCCCCGGAGTAGCGGAAGGCCGTGCCGGCGGCTTCGGCGGCCTTCTTCTCCGCCTCGAGCTGCTCCGGGGTCTCGAAGGCGCGGTAGGCCTTCCCCTCGGCCAGGAGCCGCTCCGCCGCCTCGCGGTAGAGATGCTGCCGCTCGCTCTGGAAGAAGGGCCCCTCGTCCCAGGAGAGCCCGAGCCAGCTCATCGCGTCCTGGATCTGGAGCGTCAGCTCCTTCCGGCTCCGCTCGACGTCCGTGTCCTCGATCCGGAGGATGAAGGTCCCCCCGTGCCGCCGCGCGAAGAGCCAGTTGTAGAGGGCGGTCCGGGCCCCGCCGACGTGGAGGGAGCCGGTCGGGGACGGGGCGAACCGGACGCGCGGAGCCGTCATGGCGGCGGGATGATACCCGCGTCGCCGGGCTCAGCGGGGCGATGCGCGCGCGGCGAGAAGCCGATAGACGGCCGCGGCCTCCTCGAGGAACGCACGGACGCCCTCGGGGGCCACCGTCCGCCACCTCGTGAAGAGCATCGTGTCGCGATGGCCCTCCACGCCGACGAGTTCCCCGGCGAAGCGCATCAGGTGGCGGCGGACCTCTTCGTCGAGCAGGGTCCGCAGGGCCGCGGGATCTCCGCGGACGACGAAGGCATTCGAGAAGGCCGGATCCTCGGGAAACCCGGCCCGGGCGCCGTCGGGCGTCGGCAGGACGCCCCGGCTCTCGAGGGCCGAAACCAGGCGATGAAGGCCCGGAACGGCGCGATCGACGGCGAAATAGGGGAGAGCGAGTCCGGAGGACCGGAGGACGACCACCGAATGGACGTTGTAGCTGCTCGACCGGCCCGTGCCGGTGTGCCAGCTGTAGTCGAGAAGCCGGGCCTCGGCGTGATCGATCCAGCCCGTCAGGACGTTCGTGATCCACGGGTTCGATCCCGGCGGAAACATCCGGTACCGCTCGAGCTGTCCGAGAAGACCGTTGTCCTTCGCCTGGTACGTGAATCCGATCAGCGGAGCGAGCGCCTCGAGGCCTCGCTGGCGGCGCCGGTCGTACGTTCCGATCCGGACGACGAGCCACAGAAAGAACGCGAGCGCGGTGCCGACGATCAGGACGATGTAGCGGGGATCGAGGTCGTTCACAGAGGCCTCCCGGAGCCCCCCGCCCGCCCGTATCATGCGCCTCGTGGCGCAGCCGGCACGGAGGAAAGCGCTCGCCGCGGACGCCGTCCTCGCCGGCGTCACGGTGATCTGGGGCTCCACGTTCGTCGTCAACCGGCTCGTCGTCACGGGAGACACGCCGCCGCTCCTCTTCCTCCTCGTCCGCTTCTCGCTCGCCGGCGTCGTCCTCTTCGCTCTCGCCCGCGGCCGGACGCGGACGCCGGGGCTCTTCGCCGACAGCCTCGCCATCGGGGGGCTGACGGCCGTCGGCATCGCGTTCCAGCTGGCCGGGCAGGTCTACACGACGGCCTCCAAGGCCGCCTTCATCACCGGGCTCTCGGTGCCGCTCACGGCGCCCGTCGCGTGGCTCGTCACGCGGAAGCGGCCGTCGGCGGAGAACCTCGCCGGGCTGGCGATCGCCACGGCGGGCTTCGCCGTCATGGCCTGGCCGCGCGAGTTCTCGGGCGTCAACACCGGCGACCTTCTCGTCCTCGTGACCGCTCTCGCCTACGCGTACATCGTCGTCCGGCTCTCGGAGGCGAGCGGACGGCACGAGGTGCGGCCCTTCGCGGCGGGACAGATCGCCTGCGCCGCGGCGACGACGCTGCTCCTGCGCCTCGCGATGCAGCCGTTCCTCGGGCGGCCCGAGGCGGTCTTCCGCGCCGAGTCGCGCCCCCTCGTCGTCGACGGCCGCTTCGTCGGGCTGCTCCTCTGGATGTCGCTCGCCGCGACGGTCGTCACCTTCCTCCTGATGACGTGGGCGCAGGCGCGGATGTCGGCCACCCACGCGGCCGTGATCTACGCCCTGGAGCCGGTCTTCGCGGCGCTGCTGGCGGCGCTGCTTCTCGGGGAGCGCCTCAGCGGCCGCGAGGCGTGGGGGGGCGCGCTCGTCCTCGCGGGGATCCTCGTCGCCGAGCTGCCGCTCTCCCGGCGGTAGCCGTCACTCGAGGCCGAACGTCAGGGTGTAGCCGTAGCCGCCCCGGACGACGACGAGCACGACGCTGCTCCGCCCGAAGGCCGCCTCGAACGCACGGTTCAGGTCGTCGAGCGACGAGATCTTCTCGTTGTTCACGCTGTAGAGACGGTCGCCCCGCTCCAGGCCCCGGCGGTCGGCCGCGGAGCCGGGCGTGACGGAGGTGACGACCGCGCCGCTCCGGTCGGTCCGGACGGAGATCCCGATGTCGCGCTTCAGCAGCGTCAGCCCGAGGTCCTCGGGGGCCCGGGAGGGCGTCAGGCGCACCGTCCGGTCGCGGCCGTCGCGGCGGAGCTCGACGGTGAGGGTTCGTCCGGGGCCGGCGGAGGTGACGGCCGTGTCGAAGTCCTCCCGCGACTCGACCCGCCGCCCGTCGACCGCGACGAGGACGTCCCCGGCGGCGATCCCGGCCGTCTCGGCGGGGGAGCCCGGATAGACGGTGCGGACGCGGACGCCGCGGCCGCGGGCGGAGGGGCGATCGTCGTCCGTGATCGTGGCGCCCCGGAGCCCGACCCAGACCGGCTTCACCGAGCCGTAGCGGATCAGCTCGTCGGCGATCCGGCGGGCGCGCTCGACCGGGATCGCGAAGCCGATCGTGTTC
>DAOMFB010000401.1:0-2999 GCA_035429585.1 Thermoanaerobaculia bacterium | reverse complement strand
GCCGAGGACCTCTCCATCCCCTTCCCGGTGGGGGGCGGCGTCCGGGCGGAGGAGGACGCCGACGCCCTCCTCCGGGCCGGCGCGGACCGGGTCGTTGTGAACACGGCCGCGGTCGCCGACCCGGAGCTGGTCCGGCGCCTCTCGGAGAAGTTCGGCTCCCAGTGCGTCGTCGTGGCGGTGGACGGGCAGCGGGTCCGCGGGGAGGACGGCCAGAGCCGGATGCTCGTGACGACGCACGGCGGCCGGCGGATCACCGGGCGGGGCGTCGTCGAGTGGGCCGCCGAGGCGGCGCGGCTGGGGGCCGGCGAGATCCTCCTGACCTCCGTCGACGCCGACGGGACCCGCGAGGGGTTCGACCTCGAGATGCTCCGCGCGGTGCGGCAGGCCGTCGACGTCCCGATCGTGGCGTCGGGAGGCGCCGGGAAGCTCGCGCACTTCGTCGCCGCGGTGCGCGACGGGAAGGCCGACGCGGTCCTCGCGGCGGGCGTCTTCCACGAGCGCGTCTTCACGATCGGGGAGGTGAAGCTGGCCCTCGCGTCGGCCGGCGTTCCGGTGCGTCTCCCCGGGACGGCCGCGACGGCGCCCCGGGACGGCGCCGCGGGCCTTCCCGTCCAATTCGACGCGTCGGGGCTCGTGCCGGTCGTCGTGCGGGACGCGACGAACGGCGACGTCCTGACCCTCGCCTACGCGAACGCCGAGGCGATCGAGGAGACGCGGGCCACCGGCTTCTCGCACTTCTACAGCCGGTCGCGGAAGAAGCTCTGGAAGAAGGGGGAGACGTCGGGGAACGTCCAGCGCGTCGCGTCGATCTCCGTCGACTGCGACGGCGACGCCGTGCTCTACGACGTCGTGCCCGAAGGTCCGGCCTGCCACACGGGGAGCCGCTCCTGCTTCCGCGTCGCCGCGACGCTCGGGACGCCGGCGACGCCGCCCACGCTCGACCTCGGACCCCTCTTCGCCGTGATCCAGGAGCGGAAGAAGAACCCCGTGGCGGGCTCCTACACGAACCGCCTCCTCGACGCCGGCCTCTCGAAGATCGCGAAGAAGGTCGGCGAGGAGGGGGTCGAGGCCGCGCTCGCGGCGCTCGTCGAGGACGACGACGCCCTCGCGGGCGAGGCGGCCGACGTCCTCTACCACCTCGCCGTCCTCCTGACGGCCCGGGGGCTGACGCCGGCGGACGTCGAGAAGAAGCTGCGCGACCGGCGCGGCGTCCGGAGGCCGTCCTGACCCGTCCCTCCGGCCCCCCGCGCGTCCTCGTCTCGGTCGAGCGCCCCGCCGACCTGACGACGCCGGTGGCCCTGATGCGCGCGCTCCTGACCCGCCCCGAGCCGTGCTTCCTCCTCGAGTCGGTGGAGGGGGGCGATCGGGTCGGGCGCTGGTCGTTCCTCGGGGCGGCGCCCGTCGCCTCGGTCCCGGCCGCCGGGGAGGATCCCTTCGCCGCCCTGAAGCGGCTCCCCGCCGAGACGCTCCCTCCCGGGGACGACGACCCCCCCTTCACGGGGGGCGCCGTCGGGTACGTCGGGTACGACGCCGTCCGGCGGCTGGAGCGGCTTCCGTCGAAGAACCCCGATCCGGTCGGCCTCCCCGACGCCTGGTTCGGCCTCTTCGAGGAGGTCATCGCCTTCGACCACGTCAAGCACCGCCTCCTCTTCCTCGCGCGGGCCCCGCGGGGAGACGAGGCCGCGACGCGCGAGCGGCTCTCCCGGTTCGCGGACGACCTCCTGGCGGCCTCGCCGCCGGTGACGCCGGCCCGCCCGGCTCCGGCGCTCTCGTGGTCCGAGTCCCTCCCGCGGGAGGCCTTCGTCGCGGCGGTGGAGGCGGCGAAGGAGCACATCCGCGCCGGCGACATCTTCCAGGTCGTGCTGTCGCGCCGGTGGTCCGCGCCGTTCGCCGGGGACCCGTTCGCGCTCTACCGCGCGCTCCGGCGGATCAGCCCGTCGCCCTACCAGTACTACCTCCGGACGCCGCACGGGACGATCCTGGGGGCGTCCCCCGAGCGGCTCGTCCGCGTCCGGCAGGGAGCCGCCGGAGCGGAGGTGGAGACCATCCCGCTCGCCGGGACGCGGCCGCGGGGAGCCACGCGCGAGGAGGACCTCGCCCTCGAGCGGGAGCTCCTCGCCGACCAGAAGGAGCGCGCGGAGCACGTCATGCTGGTCGACCTCGGCCGCAACGACGTGGGGCGGGTCGCCGTCCCCGGCAGCGTGTCCGTCCGCGAGTTCTTCGCCGTCGAGCGCTACTCGCACGTGATGCATCTCGCCTCCCGGGTCGTCGGGACGCTGGCCGGGGGGACGTGCGCCGTCGACGCCCTCGCGGCCACCTTCCCGGCCGGGACGCTCTCCGGGGCGCCGAAGATCCGGGCGATGGAGATCATCGAGGCGCTCGAGCCGGTCCGGCGGGGCGCCTACGGCGGGGCGGTCGGCTACCTCGACTTCGACGGCAACCTCGACGTCGCCATCGCCATCCGGACGGCGGTCGTCGCCGGCGGCGTGCTGCACGTCCAGGCCGGGGCGGGCATCGTGGCCGACTCCGTCCCGTCGGCCGAGGCGGACGAGTGCGAGAACAAGGCCCGCGCGCTGATGCGCGCCGTCGAGGCCGCGGCCGAGTACGGAGCGTTCGGCGGATGATCCTCGTCATCGACAACTACGACTCGTTCACGTACAACCTCGTCCAGTATCTTGGCGAGCTGGGCGCGGAGCCCAAAGTCGTGCGCAACGACGAGGTCACGCTCGAAGAGATCGCCATCATGGCGCCGTCGCATATCCTGATCTCGCCGGGACCGGGCGTCACCGCGAATGCAGGCATCAGCGTCGACGTTGTGCTCAGCTTTGCCCGTTCGACGCCGATTCTGGGGGTGTGTCTGGGCCACCAGGCGATCGGCGAGGCGTTCGGCGGCGCGGTCGTCAGGGCCCCGTACCTCATGCACGGAAAGACGAGCGAGATCTGTCACGACGGGAACTCCGTGTTTGCCGTGCTTCCCTACCGGTTTACGGCAACGCGGT
>DAOMFB010000400.1:0-3010 GCA_035429585.1 Thermoanaerobaculia bacterium | reverse complement strand
CCGCCTGCGTCTCCTTCGAATGGGAGCTCGAGCTGGCGCGCCAGCAGTCCCTCTCCTCGACGGCCGGCGAGGCCGCCGTCCACGAGGGGGCGCCCTCGGGCGTCCGCGTGCCGCGTCCGCCCGTCGTCACCGTCATGGGCCACGTCGACCACGGCAAGACCTCGCTCCTCGACGCCATCCGCTCCACGCGCGTCGCCGAGGGCGAAGCCGGCGGCATCACGCAGCACATCGGCGCCTACCGCGTCGAGGCGCGCGGCCGCTCCATCGTCTTCCTGGACACGCCGGGCCACGAGGCCTTCACGATGATGCGCGCCCGCGGCGCGAAGGCGACGGACATCGTCGTCCTCGTCGTCGCGGCCGACGACGGCGTCATGCCGCAGACGGTCGAGGCGATCGACCACGCGCGGGCCGCGAAGGTCCCGGTCGTCGTGGCGATCAACAAGATCGACAAGCCGGAGGCGAACCCGGGCCGCGTCAAGCAGGAGCTCGCCGACAAGGGCGTCATCGTCGAGGCGTTCGGTGGCGAGGTCGTGGCCTGCGAGATCTCCGCCAAGAAGCGGATCGGCATCGATCAGCTCCTCGAGATGATCCTCCTGCAGGCCGACCTCCTCGAGCTGAAGGGCATGCCCGAGGGGCATGCGCGCGGCGTCGTCCTCGAGGCGCGGCGCGAGGCCGGCCGCGGAACGCTGGCCACCATCCTCATCCAGCAGGGGACGCTTCGCGTCGGCGACGTCTTCTTCGCCGGGACGGCCGTCGGCCGCGTCCGCGCGATGCACGACGACCGAGGACAGCGCGTCGAGGCGGCCGGGCCGGCCGTGCCGGTCGAGGTCATGGGCTTCGACGACATCCCGAACGCCGGCGACACGATCCAGGTCGTCGAGGACGAGACGAAGGCGCGCCAGGTCTCGGGCTTCCGGCGCGAGAAGGAGCGCGAAGAAGCGCTCGCCAAGTCGTCCCGCATGTCGCTCGACTCGCTCTTCGCCCGGATGAAGCAGGGCGAGACGAAGGAGCTCCCGATCATCCTGAAGGCGGACGTGGGCGGCTCCGAGGAGGTCCTCGTCCAGACGCTGGGGAAGATCTCGACCGAGAAGGTCAAGGTCTCGATCCTCCACTCGGGCGTCGGCGCCATCTCGGTCAACGACGTCCTCCTCGCCTCCGCGTCCGAGGCGATCATCATCGGCTTCAACGTCAAGCCCGAGAAGAAGGCCCAGGAGCTGGCGGACAAGGAGGGGATCGACATCCGCCTCTACTCCGTCATCTACAACCTGACCGACGAGATCAAGAAGGCCATGACGGGCCTCCTCGAGGCCGTCAAGAAGGAGGTCGTCCGCGGGCACGCCGAGGTCCGCGAGACCTTCCGCGTCCCCAAGATCGGGACCGTCGCCGGCTGCATGGTCGTGGACGGCGTCATCCCCCGGTCGGCCTCCGTGCGGCTCGTCCGGGACAACCGGGTCATCTACGAAGGGAAGATCGGATCCCTCCGGCGCTTCAAGGACGACGCGTCCGAGGTCAAGCAGGGCTTCGAGTGCGGCATCGGGATCGCGGGCTACCAGGACGTGAAGGTCGGCGACGTCCTCGAGGCCTTCGTCGTCGAGGAGCTCGCTCCCTCGCTGACCTAGAGAAAGGCGGGGGGAGCCGCCCGGCGGCCTCCCCCGGACCCCCTTCCGCTTGGTAGTAGCCGTCGCCGTCTTCGACTTCCACCTCCCGCACTGCCGCGGCCTGAAGGAGAAACGGGCGTTTCTCCGCCCGCTGAAGTCGCGGCTTCGCGGCGACTTCGAGATCTCCGCGTCCGAGGTGGCGCACCAGGACCTCCTCCAGCGGGCCGTCGTCGGGATCGCCGCCGTCGGGCCCGACCGCGCCGCCCTCGAGCCGCTTCTCGCGAGGGTCGCGGACTTCGTCGAGGCCTACGCCGAGGAGCCGGGGGCGGAGGTGGCCGGGGCGCACCGCGAGTTTCTCTCGTACGGCGACGTCGCGGCCGCCGGAAGCGGATTCGGTGCGAACGAGGGAGGACACGATGAACGCTAGGGCGAAAGGGGGCGGCGGGCGCCGCCCGCGGCAGGTGGGAGACGTGGTCCGCGCGGAGCTGGCGCGCCTGATCCGGGAGGAGCTGCGCGACCCGGCCATCGGCTTCGCCTCGATCACCGACGTCGAGATGGCGCCCGACCTCCGCTCGGCCCGCGTCTTCGTCTCGGTCTTCGGGGACGCCGAGGCCTTCCGGACGACCGTCGACGCGCTGAACCACGCCCGCGGCCTCCTCCGGACGCTCGTCGGGCGGAACTGCGGCCTCCGCTACGCCCCGGAGCTCCAGTTCGTCGAGGACCACACCCTCGAGCGCGGCGCCCGGATCAACGAGCTGCTCCGGAAGCTCCCGGAGGGGGGCGGAACGCCGTGAGCGACCCTTTCGACGCCTCCTACCGCGCCGTCGCGGGCCTCCTCGAGGGGGGCCGCCGCTTCCTCGTCACGGGCCACCGGAACCCGGACGGCGACGCGCTCGGGTCCGCCCTCGGCCTCGCCCTCGCGCTCGAGGCGCACGGCAAGGAGGCGCGCGTCGTCATGCGGGACGGCTGGTCGGCCGCGTACGCCGGGATGCCCGGCATCGACCGGGTCGCCGTGGCGGAGGCGCTGCCGCCCGACTGGCCCGCCGGCTGGGACGCGCTCGTCGCCATGGAGTGCCCGTCCGCCGACCGGACCGGCTGGCCGAACCAGGGCCTGGGGCGGGTCGCCAACGTGGACCATCACCCCGGGAACACCCTCTGGGGCAGCGTGAACCTCGTCGACCTGCCGGCGGCCGCCGTCGGCGAGATCGTCGCCGACCTGCTCGACCTCCTCGGCTGGCCGCTCACGCCGGCCGTCGCGACGAACCTCTGGGTGTCGCTCGTGTCGGACACCGGCTCGTTCCGCTACGGGAACACGACGCCGAAGGCGCTCGCCCTCGGCGCGCGGCTCGTCTCGGCGGGCGCGTCGCCGGCCGCCGGGGACCGGCTCCTCTTCCAGGCGCAGCCGCCCCCCC
>DAOMFB010000399.1:0-3035 GCA_035429585.1 Thermoanaerobaculia bacterium | reverse complement strand
CGTCGACCAGGCCGCCTCGATCCGCGAGCTCGCCGCCGACCTCGCCGCCGGGAAGGTCGAGCTCCTCCTCCTCCTCGGCGTGAACCCCGTCTTCGACGCCCCCGCCGACCTCGACTTTTCGGCGGCGATGAAGAAGGCGGGACTCGGCGTCCACCTCGGCCTCACCGCCGACGAGACGAGCGCGTTCTCCGAATGGCACGTCCCCGAGGCCCACTTCCTCGAGACGTGGGGCGACGCGCGCGGGCACGACGGGACCGTCGTTCTGCAGCAGCCGCTCGTGGAGCCGCTCTACGGCGGAAAGTCGGCGCTCGAGATGCTCCAGCTCCTCGAGATCGCGGGGACCGAGACCCCGGCGAAGTCGCCGCTCGAGCTCGTGAAAGGGCACTGGCGGACGGCCCGCGGGGGGCCCGACTTCGAGGCCTTCTTCCGGAAGTCCGTCCACGACGGCGTCGTCGCCGGGACGGCGCTCCCCCCGAAGAACGTGGCGCCCCGCGCCGACGCCGGCGCGCGGGCGCTTCAGGCCCTCGGCGCCGCGGCCTCGAGCCCGGCGGGCACGCTGACGGTCCTCTTCCGCCCGGACCACGCCCTCTTCGACGGACGCTTCGCGAACAACGCCTGGCTCCAGGAATTGCCGCGCCCCCGGACGACGATCGTCTGGGACAACCCGGTCCACGTCTCCCCCGCCACGGCGCAGAAGCTCGGCGTGAAGACGGGCGACCTCCTCGCCGTCGCCGTCTCGGGGAAGAGCCTCGAGATCCCGGCGGTCGTGGTGCCGGGACAGGCCGACGGGACCCTGACGCTCTCCCTCGGCTTCGGCCGGACGCGCGCCGGGCGGGTCGGGAACGGGGTCGGCGTCGACGTCCATCGCCTCCGATCCTCGAGCGCCCTCTGGGAGGCGCCGGCGACCGCCGCCGCGACCGGGCGGACGTACGACCTCGCGTCGACGCAGCACCACTTCAACATGGAAGGGCGGAATCTCGCCCGCGCCGGGAGCTTCGAGGAGTACCGGAAGAACCCCGCCTTCGTCGCCGAGATGGACGAGGGGGGCGGGCACGCCGACTCGATGTACCCGCCCCACGCCTACCCGAACCACGCGTGGGGGATGGTCGTCAACCTCTCCGCCTGCACGGGCTGCACGGCCTGCGTCGTCGCCTGCCAGGCCGAGAACAACATCCCGGTCGTCGGCAAGGACCAGGTCCGGCGCGGCCGCGAGATGCACTGGATCCGGATCGACCGCTACTTCGAGGGCTCCCCGGAGAACCCCACGGCCCTGAACCAGCCCGTCTTCTGCATGCACTGCGAGAAGGCGCCCTGCGAGGTCGTCTGCCCCGTCGCGGCCACGACGCACAGCGAGGAAGGTCTCAACGAGATGACCTACAACCGCTGCGTCGGGACGAAGTACTGCTCCAACAACTGTCCCTACAAGGTGCGGCGCTTCAACTTCTACGAGTTCAACGAGGACCGGAAGCTGCCGAGCCTCACCGCGATGGCGAACCCGAACGTCACGGTCCGGACCCTCGGCGTCATGGAGAAGTGCACCTACTGCGTCCAGCGGATCAACCGGGCCCGGATCGCCGCCGAGAAGGAGAACCGGAAGGTCCGGGACGGCGAGATCCGGACGGCCTGCGAGCAGGTCTGCCCGACCGAGGCGCTCGTCTTCGGCGACCTCAACGACCCGGCGTCGCGGGTCGCGGCGCTGAAGAAGGAGCCGCTGAACTACGCGCTGCTCGCCGAGCTGAACACGCGGCCGCGGACGACCTACCTCGCCAAGCTCGCCCACCCCCATCCGTCGCTGGCGGCCGGGAAGAAGGCGCCCGCCCCCGGGAAGGAGGGCCCGGCCTGATGTCCGCCGTCCTCGAACGCCCGCCGGTCATCGCGCCGGGGCACACCCCCGCCACCGTCACCGACAAGATCGCGGCGACCGTCCTCGACCGGACGCCCCGCTGGTGGATCGCGGGCTTCGCCGTCTCGTTCCTCCTCCTGCTGATGTTCCTGAACGCCGTCGCGTACCTCTTCGTCAAGGGCGTCGGCATCTGGGGCATCAACATCCCGGTCGGCTGGGGATTCGACATCATCAACTTCGTCTGGTGGATCGGCATCGGCCACGCCGGAACGCTCATCAGCGCGATCCTCCTCCTCCTCCGGCAGCAGTGGCGCACCTCGATCAACCGGTTCGCCGAGGCGATGACCCTCTTCGCCGTCGCGTGCGCCGGCATGTACCCGATCCTCCACCTCGGCCGGCCGCACGTCTTCTACTGGCTCCTCCCCTACCCGAACACGATGGGGATGTGGGTCAACTTCCGCAGCCCGCTCGTGTGGGACGTCTTCGCGGTCTCGACCTACGCGACCGTCTCGGCCCTCTTCTGGTTCATGGGGCTGATCCCCGACCTCGCGACCCTCCGCGACCGCGCGACGCACCCGGCCGGCCGGGCGATCTACGGGATCCTCGCGATGGGATGGCGCGGCTCGGCGGCCCACTGGCACAACTACGAGACGGCCAGCCTCCTCCTCGCCGGCCTCTGTACGCCGCTCGTCCTCTCCGTCCACACGGTCGTCAGCTGGGACTTCTCCGTCGGCATCATCCCCGGCTGGCACGCCACGATCTTCCCCCCCTACTTCGTCGCGGGCGCCATCTACGCCGGGTTCGCGATGGTCATCCTGCTCGCCGTGCCGCTCCGGAAGGCCTTCGGCCTCGAGGACTTCATCACGATGCGGCACATGCAGAACATGGCCAAGATCCTCCTCGTGACGGGCCTCATCGTCTGCTACGGCTACCTCATGGAGATCTTCATGGCGTGGTACAGCGGCAACCCGTACGAGTGGTACATGGTCTGGAACCGCGTGACCGGGCCCTACCGCTGGCACTGGATGGCGCTGATCTTCTGCAACGCCGTCGCGCCGCAGGTCCTCTGGCTGAAGAAGGTCCGCAACTCCATCCCCGCCCTCTTCGCGGTCTCGCTCGTCGTGAGCGTCGGGATGTGGCGCGAGCGCTTCATCATCATCGTGACGAGCCTCCACCGCGACTTCGTCCCGTC
>DAOMFB010000398.1:0-3062 GCA_035429585.1 Thermoanaerobaculia bacterium | reverse complement strand
GCCAGCTCCATGCGCCCCAGCGCCTGGAAGGGCGCCGGCAGCAGCTGGCCGAGGCCGATGCCGGCGACGATGCAGAGGAAGACCCAGAGCGTCAGCCAGCGCTCGAACAGGCTCATGGGTGCGCCGGCGGCGGCCCTGGCCAGCTGCAGGACCCGCAGGGGATCGCCGTCGACCGCTCGGGAACGGTCTGGGTCTGCGACAACGGGAACGCGCGCCTCTGCGGCTTCGACCGGGACGGAAAGCTCCTGAAGACGATCCCGGTGCCCGGCTGGCAGCGCACCGTCTTCTCCGAGCCGTATGTGGCCGTCGAGCCGGACGGGACGCTCTGGGTCACCGTGCCGCTGGAGCACGAGGTGCGGGCCTTCGGCCCCGACGGAAGGCTCAAGGCCTCGATCAAGGGGCGGCCCGGCGGGCCGCTGATGGACAAGCCGGTCGGCATCGTCCTCCTGCCGGGGAAGAAGCTCCTCGTCTCGGATATCGAGAACCGCCTCGAGGTGCTCGAGCGCCCGTGACCGCCCCGGGGATCGCGCCCTTCCGCCCGGCCTGGTGGCTCCCCGGGCCGCACCCGCAGTCGATGTGGGGGCGGCTCGCCCGGCCCCGGCGGCTCGTCCCGCTCCGGCGCGAGATCGTCCCGACCCCCGACGGCGACGACCTGGTCCTGGACCACCTCGACGCGGCCGAAGGCGCGCCCCGCCTCCTCGTCCTCCACGGCCTCGAGGGAAGCTCCTATTCCGTCTACGTCCAGGGGATCGCCGACGTGGCGCGGCGCGCGGGGCTGGCGGTCACCATCCTCAACTTCCGCTCCTGCGCGCGCCCCCCGGACGATCTCGGGACGATGCTCCCGAACAAGCGGCCGCGCTTCTACCACTCGGGCGAGACGGGCGACGCCGACCTGATCCTCAAGCTGCTCCACCACCGCCAGCCGAAGACCCCTCTCGTGGCCGCCGGGGCCTCGCTCGGCGGGAACGTCCTCCTGAAGTGGCTGGGCGAGAATCCCGGCCAGAAGATCCTCCGCGCCGCGGCGACGATGTCGGTGCCGTACGACCTCGCGGCCGGAGCCCGCTTCATGGAGAAGGGCGCGGGGGCCTTCTACGTGGCCGTCTTCCTCCGGACGCTGAAGGTCAAGGTGACGGGCCTCGCCGCCCGCTTCCCGGAGGCGCGGGAGCGGATCGACCTCCGGAGGACCCTCGCCGCGAAGACCTTCCGGGAGTTCGACGACGCGGCGACGGGGCCGCTTCACGGCTTCGCCGGCGCCGACGACTACTACGCGAAATCCAGCTCGCTCGGCTTCCTCCCCCGGATCGACACGCCCGCCCTCTGCCTCAGCGCCGAGGACGACCCGTTCCTCCCGGCCGACGTCCTCACGCGCGCCCGCGCCGTCGTGCCCCCCGGCGTACAGTGCCTCTTCACCCGGTCCGGCGGGCACGTCGGCTGGGTGGCCGGCCCCTCGCCGGCGAAGGCGTCCTACTGGGCGGAGGAGACGATCGTCGCCTGGCTTCGCGAGCGGGCGCGCTGAAGGCGGGCTCGTCTTCCGGCCCTCCGGCCCGCCTCCTGCCTTGACAGCGGCCGTCGCGGGGCCATATTCGTCCCACGGGCCAGCTCGATCGCCAGCAGGAGGATCGACGTGATGACACGCGGAAAGTCCTTCACGGCTGCCCTCGGATGCCTGCTTCTCGCCGCCGCGCCGTCAGCGTGTTCGACCACCGCGCCGACGCCCCCTCCCGTCGTCTCGACCGACGGTGTCGAGATCAAGTCGGTCCTTCTGGAAGTCCAGAAGGCGCTCGACGCATGCGCCGCACGGCTGGACACGCGGATGCCGCCGCTCGACTCCGTGACGCTGACGCTTCAGGCCTCCGTGGCGAAGGAGACCGGCGGAAAGGTCAGCTTCTTCTTCATCGCCTTCGGCCATTCCGTCCAGCGCGAGGCGACGCAAGAGCTGACGGTCGTCCTCGTGCCACCGAAGGCCGTCAAGTCCGCCGTCCCGCCGCCGCCCACGCTGGCCGACCAGCTCGTCGAGGCCATCGTCGGGGCCGTCAACGGCGTCCAGGGGGCCCGCGACGGCAAGCCGCCCCTCGAGATGAAGAGCCTGGAGCTCGTCGTCAGCTTCGTCGTCGAGAAGGACACCGACGCCAAGGCCGGTTACACGATCCAGCCTGTCACCGCGAACCTCGGAGCGGACTTCAAGGACAAGGCCGTCCAGAAGCTGAGGCTCGTCTTCAAGGGAAGGTCGTAATCCCGGAGCGCAGGCGCTGGCTGCGCCTCATCGGCCGCTTTTCCTGCCGACCGGGCTCGGCGAGAGGAGGCCGGCGAGGAATCCCGTCACCGCCGTGAAGACGGCGAGCAGCGTCTCGGGCTTCGTCCCGCCCGTGGCCGGGGGGACGAAGATGCCGACACCCAGAAGCAGGGCGGCGCCCCCCATGATGAGCACGAAGGCCCAGATGACGACCTTCCAGAGGGAGTTGCTGACGTCCTGACTCGGATCCGGAAAGCGCGCCGCGAGTGCCCGGCGAAGAGCTTCCTTGTGTTTCGGCGGGAGCTGGTCGAAGTCTCTCCCGATGAGAGTGGCCGGGTCTTCCATCGACTTCGCGTCGAGTTCCCGTGAGAGCTGGTCGAAGAGGTTCGGCATGGTCGCTCCTCCGTGGCGAGTGGCGCCCGGGGACGGGCGCCCGGGGGGTCCTGTCCTGGCAGCGGGAGTGCGAGGGTCCGCCGGCGTCAGCGCAGCGAGAACCGACGACGCCGAACGGCGCCCGCGGGCGGGACGCCGTCCTTCGCCGCCTTGGGGTCGAAGGTGTGCGTTGCGCCGGGTGGAAGGTCCTGACCGTCGGGCGGCTCGGGAACCGCCTCGCCGCGCGTGAGGATTCCGGCCGCGAAGTGCTCCGCCGCGCGTCTCTCGGCCGCCCGGGAAGAGACGCGCTTCTTCGCCGCCGCCTTGCGCCTTCTCGCGGGCTTCTGCTCCTTCGCCCGGACCATTCCCGGCCCTCCGCGGATTCATCATAGGCCTCCCGCGCTCACGCGAAGTCGAAGCCGCAGTCCAAGGAGGGCCGGGGGACGGTGAAGGGGAC
>DAOMFB010000397.1:0-3096 GCA_035429585.1 Thermoanaerobaculia bacterium | reverse complement strand
TCCTGCGCCTCATGGCCGTGCGCGACCAGTCGGTCTCCGAGTACGGGGACGACGTGCTCGAGACCGCCGCCCGCAGCGAGGCCGCGCCCCTGTCGATCCCTCCCCGCGTCTCCCGCGGGGCCCGCCGCGAGCTGGTCCTGAACCCGCAGCTCGACGTCCAGGTCTTCCTGCCGCTGCAGACGCCGGCGGTCATCGCGGGCCTTCTCGTCCTGGAGTCGGACGACCCCGAGATCGCCTCGCCGCGAACCCTGCAGGAGCTCTCGGTCCTCGCGGACCACGTCGCCATCTCGCTCCAGGACAGGAACCTCCGGCGACAGATGCAGACGGTCAACGACCGGCTGCAGAGCCGCGCCGAGACGCTCCAGCGCGTCCTCGAGCTCTCCAACGAGCTCAAGGCGCACCTGGCCCTCTCCCACGTCCTCGAAGGGGTCGTCCGCGCCGTCCGCCAGAGCCTCGGCTTCAGCAGCGCGTCGCTCTACCTCTACGACCGGAACGCGAACGCCTTCGAGCGGAAGGCAGCCGGGACGGACGCGGCCCGGCCGAACAACCCTCCGGCACGGGTGGCGCGCGAGGAGAACGCGCGGGGGTTCGCCGAGCGCTACCGGATCTCCAAGAGCTACTTCGTCTCGCACCTCGACAGCGACCGCGGCCCGGAGTCGAGCGGCCGCATCGACCGGCGCTTCCGGACGCCGGGAGCGGGCTCCTGGCACCGCGGGGACCGCCTCTACGTTCCCCTGACGGCGGGGGACCAGCTCGTGGGCGTCCTCCTCGCCGAGGACGCCACCTCCGGACAGGTGCCGTCGCTCACCGACGTCCAGGCGCTCGAGATCTTCGCCAACCACGCGGTCTCCGCGATCCAGTCGGCCCGGGCCTACGAGACGACGCAGGAGCTCTCCGTCCGGGACGCCCTGACCGAGGCCTTCAACCACCGCTACTTCCAGGAGGCGCTCTCCAAGGAGCTGACGCGTCACGAGCGGACCGGTCACCCCCTGACGCTCGGCATGCTCGACATCGACGACTTCAAGAAGATCAACGACCTCTTCGGCCACCCCGTCGGCGACGTCGTCCTCAAGGGGCTCGTCGACGAGATGACCCGGAGCGTCCGCGAGATGGACACGCTGGCGCGCTACGGGGGCGAGGAGTTCGCGCTCATCTTCCCCGAGACGACGAGCGAGCAGGCGCTCCTCGTGGCCGACCGCCTCCGCCGCCGCGTCGCCTCCCGGCTCTTCTCGGTCGCCGGGCTCCCCCACCCGCTCGGCATCACGGTCTCCATCGGCCTCGCGAGCTACCCCGACGACGGGCCGACGAAGCGCGCGCTCGTCGAGCGGGCCGACCAGGCGCTCTATCAGGCCAAGCGGAGCGGGAAGAACTGCCTCGTGACCGCGGCCTCTCTCGCGGACCTCCGCTCGTTCTAGGGAGCTCCGCGCGCCGGGCGAGTTCGGTTAAAGTGGCGCCACAACCCGACCCGGGTGCGCCACATGGACGAGAACTACAGAGGCCCGGCGTGGTGGCCGCTCGCCGCACTGGCCGGGCCGGCGCCGCAGCGCGTGCGCCGGTACTGGCTCCTGATGACGGCGGCCGCCGTGGCCCTCGCCGCGCTCGAGGCGGTCGAGAACTGGAGCGGCCTGCCGCTGCACATCGGGGGCGTCACCGTCGGGATCTCGATCTATCCCCCGCTCTCGATCGCCCTCCTGCTCGCCGCGTGGATCGGCCCGGCGTGGGGCATGCTCCCGGCCTGGCTCGCGACCTTCACGAGCGCGCTCATCGCGGGGATGGCGCCCCCTACCGCCGCAGTCTTCGCGCTCGCCACGCCCGTCGAGGTCTTCCTCCTCTGGAGCTCGATGGTCACGCTGAACATCGACCCCGACCTGCCGCGTCTCTCGGACGTCCGCCGCTTCCTCGCCGCGGGCCTGGTGGCCGCCACCGGCTCCTCGCTCGGCGTCCTGATCTGGAACGAAGCCCGTCACGTCGAGCTGCTCGAGGGCCAGCGGCTCTGGCAGGGATGGCTCCTCGGGGACGTCCTTCAGATCGCCCTCGTCGTCGCCCCGGCGCTCCGGTGCTTCGGCCGTCGCGTCCGGACGCGGCTCGAACGGGAGATTCCCGTCCCCCCGCGGCGGGAGCTCAGCTACAGCGACAGCGTCCGCCGGACCCTGGTCGTCTCCGCGACGCTCGTCGGGCTGGGCGCCGTCGGCCTCCGGATGCTCTTCGTCTCCCTCGGGATCCCGGCCGACGCGCTCACGGAGTCCGGCGTCCCCCTGCTGCCCCGGCTCCGGGAGCTGGCGCTCTTCGCCGGGCTTCTCCTCCTCGTGATCGTCCTCATGACGAGCGCCTTCTCCGCCTCGCTCGCGCGTCTCGGGGACCGGGAGAAGTCCCGGGCCCTCCACGACCCTCTCACCGGCTGCCTGAACCGCCGCGCCTTCTACGAGACGTTCTCGCGCGAGGCCGACCGGTGCGCCCGGCTGAACCGGGGCCTCTCGCTGATCCTCCTCGACGTCGACCATTTCAAGCGGCTGAACGACGAGCACGGACACGCCGCGGGCGACGAGGTCCTCCGCCAGCTCGCCGGCCGGATCGTGTCGCACGTCCGGTCGCAGGACCTCGTCTTCCGCTGGGGGGGCGAGGAGTTCCTCATCCTGGCGCCGCACACGGACCCGGCGGACGCGGTCGCCCTCGCGGAGCGGATCCGCACCGGCGTGGAGTCGGGAGGCTTCCGCCTGGACGGCACCGAGCGGCGTCTTTCCGTCACCTGCAGCCTCGGGACGGCGGGCACCCGGACGTTCCCCGTCGATCCGGACGGGATCGTGGCCCTGGCGGACGCCGCCTGCTACGGCGCCAAGCGCGCCGGCCGCAACCGGGTCCTCACCGCCGAGCTCCCCGCCCTGGCTTGAGCGGCGCCCGTCCTCCCGATCCGTCCGGCCGAAGGGCGGCGGGATGCGTCACGGCCGGGCAGCCGGCCACGGCGAACCGGAGCGGCCAGCGCGCCGCCGCGCCGGCGTAGGCGACGCCGACGCGGGGGCCGGCGAGGACCGGAAGACCGAGGAAGAGGGTTTCCTTCGAGGGGGAAAAAAGACGGAGACCCGGGCCCGAGAGTGAGCC
>DAOMFB010000396.1:0-3099 GCA_035429585.1 Thermoanaerobaculia bacterium | reverse complement strand
AGGCCCACGCCCGCGGCCACCGTTCCCCAGAGGAGAATCGCAAGCGAGAGGGGTACGATTCGCCGCTCCACCCGCTCGGCCAGGTCGGCGAGGTGCCGCACGGCGTCGCGGCCGTACGAGATGGCGAGCCAGACGACGGCGAAGGCGAGGACGAGGGCGATCTCGAGGTAGCCGGCGAGGTGGTCGGGGTTGACGAAGGAGCCGTGCTTGCGGTCGGCCGCAGAATCCATGGCCACGGCGATCGCGATCTGCGTCAGCGCGGCGAGGAAGACCGCGGCCAGGAAGACGCGCCGGCGCCCGCGGATCGTCAGCAGGCGGAAGGCGGCGAGGAAGGCCGCGAGGTAGGCGAGGACGAGGAGGATCGTCCCCGCCGTTTCCGTGGGGGCGATCGAGACGCGCGGCGCGAAGCGAACGGGGCGGCCGAAGAGCTTCAGCAGATCTGCCGTTTCGGCGTAGACCTTCGCGCTGACGGGCGACAGGGCGCCGAGGAGGCCCGCCGGCAGCGGAACGAGCTGGAAGAGGCCGAGGGTGGCGATTCCGGCCAGCGCGAAAAACGGAACGGATGCAGCCCCGAGCGGCCGCGCCGGGCGGCGTGAGAGCATGGCCAGCCCGCAGGCAGAAAAAGCTAGGATCTCGATCAGAAAGCTCCCTCCCGGAAGGATCCCGCCGTACGGGAGGGGAGCGGCCACGACCAGAGCCAGCAGAAGGACGAACCCGGCGGTTCCGGCGGAGAATGGCCGGAACGCTTCGGAGAGAGTGACGCGAACCCTGTTATGAAGAGAGCTCAAATCTCCCTGCTCATCGTCCTCGGGGTAGGGGCGATTGTATCGGCGCCCCTTCGGGCCGAGGAGTTTTACGTGACGCGGCTGCAGGCCGGCGAGCGGGCCCTGCAGGCGAAGAAGTGGGTCGATGCGATCGACCAGCTCCGGATCGCCTGCTTCGGGCTCCTCGACCAGCCCGCGTACCTCTCGGAGGGGCTGGCCGCCCTCGCCCTGGCGCAGGAGGGGGCGGGGAAGACGGCGGCGGTAGACGCGACGCTGGCTCGCTGGGTGGAGGTGGAGCAGCGCTTCGGCGTCTGGGCGAAGGTGCCGCTCCCGCGGGAGGTCCGGGCGGAGTTCGAGGCGCTGCTCGCGCGGCGGGTGCGGCCGGAAGTAATCCTCGGCGTCCCGACCCTGTCGGGGATGGTGGAGACCGAGGAGCAGCGGCTGGCGAAGCTGCCGCCGAAGGAGAGGCAGAAAGCCCTCGAAGCGAAGGCGGCGGCGGAGCCGCGGAACCCCGTCTGGCCCCTGCAGCTGGCCCGTGCGGCCGCCGAGCGGGGCGATGCGAAGGCGACGATCCGGTGGGCCGACAAGGTGCTGGAGATCGACGAGAGGCAGTCCGAGGCGCTGACCCTCCGGACGCGGGCGCGGATGGCCCGGGGGGACTACCTGGGCGCCCTGGCCGACCTGAAGGCTATTCCCTCCGAGAGAGTCGCGGCCGAGTCGGCGTTGACCGCCGACCTCTTCGTCTGCCTCGTGGAGACGGGGGACCTCGACGCCGCCCGCGTCGTGCTGGCCAACGTTCCCATGGACCAGAGGAGCCGGAAGGACGTGGCGGCCGCCTCGCGGCGTGTACCGACGGAGAAAGAGGCGCCCCGGCAGGTCGAGCCCCCGGCCCCGCCCGTCGTCGTTCCGCCGCCGCCTCAGGCGACGGCAACGCCGGCACCCACCCGCACGTCGACACCTCAGCCGACGGCGACCCAGGCACCGACGCACACTCCGGCGCCTCCGCCGCCGCCGACTGCCACGCCGACCCCCACCCCCGTTCCGACGCGCTCGATCGAGAAGGAACTGACCGAGGCGCGCGAGCTGCTGAAGGGAGGCAGGTACGCGGAGGCCAGGGCGCTCCTGGCCCCGCTGGCGAAGTCCGACCCGAAGAACCGCGAGGCCAACAAGTTACTCCTCGAGGCCGCGCTCCTGACGAGGGACTGGAAGCTCTGCGCTGCCGAGGCCGCCGCCCTGGAGCCTTTCCTCGACGGCGAGGAGCCGTCCATGTTCTACGCGGCGGTCGGCCTCTACGAGACGGGGAACGTGGAGGGCGCCCGGACGCTGCTCGAGCGGGCCCGGCCCAGGATCGAGTCGGCGCCCTTCGTCGACTACTACACGAAGAAGATCCTCGGGAAGTGATTGATGCGGCCTTTCCTACAGACCTGCCTTGACTTGGCGCCGGGTGGGCCATATCGTTCGGAAAGCGGAGCCACTGCTGTGAGAACCGTAGCGATCGCGACCATCGCCGTTCTTCTGATCGGCTCCGTGACTCCCGCCGCTTTCGCCGCCGAGCCCCCGAAGATCACGCACGCGACGGAAGCCTGCGTCCCCGCGGAAGGGAACGTCAGGGTCTCGGTGATCGTGACGTCCTCGTCGTCCGTCATCTCGGCCCGGGTCTACTTCCACTCGACGGCCCGGAAGACCGGCGACTACTACCTCGAGCTGCGGCAGGGCGAGAACAACGTCTACTGGGCCATCCTGCCGTACCCCGTCACCGAGACCTCGTCGGTCCAGTACCGGATCGTCGTGAAGAACGCCGACGGCCTCGAGGCCTCGACCGAGCCCTACACCGTCCCGACGGCCACGGCCTGCACGCTGACGTTGACCGGCGACGAGACACGTTACGCGAACAACCTCGTCATCGGCCTGACGTCGGACACGCAGCCGGGCGTCCCGGACGGCTTCAAGTGCAAGGGGGTCGTGAGCAAGATCACCGTGAACGGCGAGATGAAGCCGAGCGAGGAGTGCCGCCAGGCGGGCGCGGTGGTTGCCGCCGGAGCGCCCATTCCGATCGTTCCCTGGATCGTCGGCTCCGCGGCGCTGGTCGCCGGCGGCGCCACGATCGCTAGCTACCAGTCGAGCTGCAAGTGCGAGCCGGTTTCATGTCCCCGCTGCGTGACCACGGGTAGCACCGGCGGGACGGCGGTCGCGAGCACCAACGCGAAGAAGTAGAGTCCCGGCGATCGGGGAGCTCCTCACGGGAGCCAATCGGGAGACAGAGCGGCGGGCCACGCGGCCCGCCGGTTTCGTTTTCGCCGGGGATGATTGCGGTCATGTCGAGGAGGCTAACTTG
>DAOMFB010000395.1:2671-3108 GCA_035429585.1 Thermoanaerobaculia bacterium | reverse complement strand
GAGGGCCAGGCTGAGGCCGCCTCCCGCGGCCGCGCCGTCGAGGGCGGCCAGGACCGGGCGCGGGGCCTCCGCCATCGCGATCACGGCCCGCCCGCCGGCCAGGAGGAGGTCGCGGAAGCCGTCCACGTCGCCCGCGTCCGCGAGGGCCCGCATGACGTCGAGGTCGCCGCCGGACGAGAACGCGCCGCCGGCTCCCGTCACGACGATGGCGGAGACCGTCGGGTCCTTCCCGAGCGCCTCGATCGTGCCGGCCAGCATCTCGGCCATGGCCGTGGAGAAGGCGTTCCGGGCGGCCGGGCGGTTGAGGCGGACGACCGGCACGAGCCCCTCGAGGAGCACCTCGATGGGGGCGGCCTCGCGCCGCGAGGCGGCCGCCGCGTGCGCGCGGCAGGCCTCGAGAAAGACGGTGAAGAGGCGCTTCTGCTCGGGGCGCGCGA
>DAOMFB010000395.1:0-2661 GCA_035429585.1 Thermoanaerobaculia bacterium | reverse complement strand
GGATGCCACTGGACGGCCGCGCAGAACGGATCGCCGCGGCGCTCGAACGCCTCCACGAGGTCGTCGGGCGAGGCGGCGAGCGGAACGAGCGAGGGGGCCAGGTCCTTCACGGCCTGGTGGTGCCGCGAGCCGACGGTCCCGGCGGCGGCGACGGCGCGGGCGAAGGGGGTGCCGGCGGCGGCCGCCGCGGCGGTGCGGACCGGGTGCTCCGGGGCGCGGGCGTCCTCGGTCTCGGACCCGTGGACGACGCCGCGGTCGCGCTGCGAGGGAAGGTCCTGCCAGAGCGTCCCGCCGAGGGCGACGTTGAGCACCTGGTGGCCGCGGCAGATGCCGAAGACGGGGATCCGGCGCTCCAGGGCCTTCGCGAGCAGGCGGAAGTCGAGGGAGTCGCGCTCGGGACGCACCTCGACCCGCGGCGCCGAGACCGTCTCTCCGAAGCGGGAGGGCTCCACGTCCGGCCCCCCGGCGAGGAGGAGCCCGTCGAACTCCTCGGGGAGCTTCTCGCCCGGAACGGCGAGGACCACCTCCTCCGGGAGCGCCCCGGCGCAGAGGAGGGCGCCCCGATAGCGCTCGTTCGGCTGCCGGCGGTCGGTGGCGATGACGATCTTCATGGCGCGGGCCCTTCGTCGCCCGCAACGCCCGTGCCGGGGAGGGGCGGGGGGCGGAGGCGGTCGAGAGCGCGGATTATAGGGAGGGCGGGCTCCCCGCCTCCGGAAACCGGGTGAAGAGATACCACTGGTCGGGGTTCTCGCGAATCACCCGCTCGAGGATCGAGACCCACGCCGTCAGGGCCGCGAGGAGCTGGCCGTCGTCCGGGTCCGTGCGGGAGCCGGCGGCGAGGCCGAGCCGGAGGGGCGCCTCCACCGTCACCCGGTAGCGCCCGTCCGGCTCCATCAGGATGAAGACCGGGAGGACGGGCGCGCCGGAGACGGCGGCGAGGTGGAACGGCCCGACGGGAAACGGCACCGGCCGGCCGAAGAAGGGGAGGGGGCGTCCCGTTCCCGAGACGTCGCGGTCCCCCTGCATCGCCACGAACCGCCCCTCGCGCAGGGCCCGGAGGAGCGGGACGAAGGCCAACGGGGACGAGGTCACCGGAACCCCCGCGAGGCCGAGCGCGGCGCGCGCGTCGGCCCGGTGCCGCTCGACGACGGGAGACGGGTCCGGAACGTAGGCGACGGCGGCCGAGAGCCCGAGGGCGCGCAGGAAGAGGCCTCCGAGCTCGAAATTGCCGACGTGCGCCGTCAGGAGGATCGCTCCGCGCCCGGCGTCGCGGGCCGCGAGCAGGCGTTCCTCTCCCGTCCGGCGCGCGGCCAGGGCGGCCGGATCGGCGTCCGGCCGGGACGACCAGCGCAGGAGGTCGATCCAGAGACGGGAGTGGTTCGAGATCATGGCCCGGCCCGTCTCCTCGACGCGCCGGTCGGCGGCCGGGAGGCCGAGGACGGTGCCGACGTTCTCCAGAATCGCGTCGCGGACGCTCTCGCGCTCCCAGATCGCCCGCTCGGCGGTGGCGGCCGCGAGCCGCGCCACCCACTCCGTCGGCAGCGTCTTCGCCATCCACCGGAAGACGCCGAACCAGAGTCCGAACGTCTCCTGGACGAGTCTGGCGACGATGGCGGGCCGCGCCGGCTCGGTCACGCGGCGAGTATCGGCCGCCGGGCGGGCGGGTCAAGCCGCCGGCCGAGCCCTTCCTGATGCCGATGCAGGGGGCGGCGTCCGGCCGTCCGCCCGGCGGCTAAGATGGCCGCCGACACGAAGGAGGCGCCATGCGCAGGCCCGTCGTCCTGATCACGGGGGCGAGCGGCGAGATCGGCCACGGGCTGATCACCGCCCTCTCCGAAGACGGCTCCCGTCCCATCCTCACCCTCGACCTGAAGCCCCTCGAGACGGACCTCGCGCGGCGCGTCGAACGGCAGTACGTCGGCTCGGTCCTCGAGCGGAACCTGCTCGAGCGGATCCTCTCGGAGTACGAGATCGACCTGATCTTCCACCTCGCGGCGCTCCTCTCGACGCGCGGCGAGTTCACGCCGGTGACGGCGCACCAGGTGAACGTCGAGGGGATGATCTTCATGCTCGAGTTCGCCCAGGCCGAGCGGGTCTCGCACGGGCGCCCCGTGACGTTCCTCTACCCCTCGTCCGTCGCCGCGTTCGGGCTCCCGGACCTGACGGCGAAGGCGCGCGCCGGGCGCGTGAAGGAGGACGACTTCAACCAGCCGGCGACGATGTACGGCTGCAACAAGCTCTACTGCGAGCAGCTGGGGCGCTACTACTCGGAGCGGTACAAGCAGCTGTCGGCCGAGCCCGTCTCCCGGATCGACTTCCGGTGCGTCCGCTTCCCGGGGCTCATCTCCGCCGTGACGGTCCCGTCGGGCGGCACCTCGGACTACGCCCCCGAGATGATCCACGCGGCGGCGCAGGGAAAGCCCTACAACTGCTTCGTCCGGCCCGACACGCGGATCCCGTTCATGGCGATGCCCGACGGGGTGGAGGCGCTCCTGAAGCTCGCGGCCGTCCCGGCCGATCACCTGACCCGGCGGGTCTACAACGTCGGGGCGTTCAACCCCTCGGCCGCGGAGATCCGCGACCTCGTCGTCGACGCCTTCCCGGGCGCCGCCCTCTCGTTCGTCCCCGACCTGAAGCGGCCGGGGATGGTCGAATCCTGGC
>DAOMFB010000394.1:0-3122 GCA_035429585.1 Thermoanaerobaculia bacterium | reverse complement strand
GCCGAGGTCCTTCGGCGGCTAGTCGAGGAGGAGGACGTTCCCCCCCTTCTCCAGCGTTCGCGCGCGGTGGAGGCGGTTCATCTCGCCCCCCGAGAGGTCCTTCACGAGCTTCTGCTGGTCGGCCCCCTTGAAGTTGTACATCGCGCAGAAGGCGCGGCTCGGGATCTCCCGCTTGCCGAGGAGGACGAGGTCCTGCCCCTGCGAGAGCTCGTCGTGGACCGTCTTCTTCGCGTCCGGTCGCTCGCGGTTCTGGTCGACGTAGCTCGGGACGACGGTCTCGCCCACCTTGAGCGTCCCGCCGTCCGGCGCCTCGAGCCCCATGATCATCCGGAAGAGCGTCGTCTTTGGCGCGCCGTTCGGTCTGTTGGCTCGGCCGATCCCCCCGCGCGGCAGGTCGAAGCTCAGGTCGTCGACGAGGAGGCGGTCGCCGTACCCCTTCCGGACCCCTTCCGCGCGGACGACGACGTCCCCGAGGCGGGGGCCCGGCGGGATGTAGATCTCGTTCGTCTCGCCCCGCGCCTCGACCCCCGACTCCGAGAGGAGCTGCTCGTAAGCCTGGAGGCGCGCCTTGCTCTTGGCCTGCCGGGCGCGCGGCGCCATCCGGACCCACTCGAGCTCGTGCTTGAGCGTCCGCTGGCGGGCCGACTCGGCCTTCTCCTCCTGCGCGAGCCGGGCCTGCTTCTGCTCGAGCCACGAGGAGTAGTTCCCCTTCCACGGGATTCCCGCGCCGCGGTCCAGCTCGAGGATCCAGCCCGCCACGTTGTCGAGGAAGTACCGGTCGTGCGTCACCGCGACGACCGTGCCGGGGTACTCCTTCAGGTGCTGTTCGAGCCACCCCACCGACTCGGCGTCGAGGTGGTTCGTCGGCTCGTCGAGGAGGAGGAGGTCGGGGCGGGCGAGGAGGACGCGGCAGAGGGCGACGCGCCGCCGCTCCCCTCCCGAGATCTTCGTCACGTCCGCGTCGGGGGGCGGACAGCGGAGGGCGTCCATGGCCGTCTCGAGCGTCCGGTCCAGCTCCCAGCCGTTCGCCGCCTCGATGGCGTCCTGGACGCGGCCGTACTCGGCCATCATCTTCTCCATCTCGTCGTCCGGCAGCGACTCCCCCATCTTCTCGGAGAGCTCGTCGAACCGCTTCAGGAGCGCCTTGACCGGGGCGACCCCCTCCTCGACGTTCTCGACGACGTTCTTCTTCGGGTCGAGCTGCGGGTCCTGGGGGAGGAACCCGACCCGCGTCCCCTCGGCCGGGTAGGCCTCGCCCGTGAACTCCTTCTCGACGCCCGCCATGATCCGGAGGACCGTCGACTTCCCCGCGCCGTTCAGGCCGAGGATCCCGATCTTGGCGCCGGGAAAAAACGAGAGGTAGATTCCCCGGAGGATCTCCCGCTGGGGAGGGACGACCTTCCGGAGGTTCTGCATCGTGAAGATGTACTGGTGGGCCATGGGACGCGGAATGTAGCAGGCGGGCCTTGACACGTCTTTAGACTTATTCTAAATTAGGAGGCATGACGATGAAGAAGAACAACCCCGTGAAGAAGGCCGGCGCCGTCGTGAAGACGCTCAACCGGCAGCAGGCGAACGCCCTCGTCGCGTACCTGAACTACAAGAAGTACCACTGGCTCACCTACGGGCCCCTCTTTCGCGACATCCACCTCCTCCTCGACGAGCAGGCGGCGGCCACGTACGCCATGATCGACGAGCTGGCCGAGCGCGCCCTGATGGTCGGCGGCAAGCCCGTCGGCGACCCGGCCGACTACCTCCCCGCCGCGACCGTGAAGCCTTCGAAGGGGACGCTCACGCCGCGGGAGATGCTCGAGGAGGCGGTCGAGACGCTCGACGTGATCGCCGCCGAGATGCACGAGGACGCGGAGGTCGCGACCGCCGCCGGGGACATCGGCACGGCCGACCTCTACACGCGCCTCGTCCAGGTCCACCAGAAGAACCGCTGGTTCCTCGCGGAGATCCTGAAGAAGAAGGACGGGCTCGTCCTGTAGGGCTCGCCGGCCGGGGTCACTCCCAGCGGAGGGCGTCGATCGGGTTGAGGTTCGCCGCGCGCGACGCCGGGTAGAGCCCGGACAGGAGGCCGACGCCCGCCGAGACCCCCGTCGAGACGAGGAGCGACCAGGCCGTCACGACCGTCGGCCAGCCGGCCGAGACGGAGACGACGCGCGCGATGAGAAGCCCCATCGCGATGCCGAGGAGGCCTCCGACGAGGGAGAGGGCGAACGCCTCCGCGACGAACTGGAACCGGATGTCGGCCCGCCGGGCGCCCACGGCCCGGCGGACGCCGATCTCGCGCGTTCGCTCCAGGACCGTCGCGAGCATGATGTTCATGATCCCGATCCCTCCGACGAGGAGCGAGATCCCCGCGATGCACCCCATCACGACGTTGAAGAGGCGCTGGGTCTTCCGGCTCTGCTCGAGGAGCGCCTCCGGGACGACGAGCTCCCAGTCCGGCGCGCCGCCGTGGAGGCGCGAGAGGAGCGGCGGGATCAGCGCCCCCGCCTCCCGCGCCGAGACGCCGTCGGCGAGACGGACCACGACCTCGGCGAGCGGCGCGTCGAGCGGGTCGCGGTCGAGCTTCCGGAGCGCCGTCGTCCACGGGACGTAGATCTCGCGCGCGGTCCCGCCGACGGCGACGCCCTGGAAGGAGCCCCCCCCGGACGCCCCCGGCGCGAGGACGCCGACGACCGTCAGCCAGAGGTCGTTCACCTTCAGGTCCCGGCCGAGGGGCGGCTCGGCCCCGAAGAGGTCCCGCGCGATTCCCTCCCCCACGACGCAGACCTGCGCGTGGGCGGCTTCGTCCTCGGGGACCAGAAAGCGCCCGGCCACGACCGCGAGGCTCGTCAGCTCCGCGTGGCGGTGCGAGACGCCGAAGACGGCTCCCTCCGCGCGCGCCTCGCCCCCCCAGATCCGCCACGCGGCGACCCGCACCCGCGGCGCCACGAAGGAGACGCCCGGGACCGACTCCGCGACCGCCGCCATGTCGCGCGGGGAGAGGCCGGGCGACTTCTTCCGCGCCTCGGTCAGCTCCTCCCCCTTCAGCTCGCGGGCCCGGGCGCGGCGGGTCTTCAGCCCGAGCCGGTCGATCCTCGCCACCGCCTCGCGCTCCGACCCCGCGCCCA
>DAOMFB010000393.1:0-3132 GCA_035429585.1 Thermoanaerobaculia bacterium | reverse complement strand
GCAACTCGCGTGAACCCCGTATCCGGCCGCTCGCCCCGACCACCCGGCCCGCCCCCGCGTCGAGCCCGCGCCCCGCCCCCTCGGCGAAGAGCTCCTCGCGGTGCCGGAGCGACGCGTCGTCCGCCGGCAGGAGCCGGGCCGCCGCCGCCGCCAGAACGCCCAGCGCGGCCGCCGCGGCGAGCAGGGCGTGGCGGGAGCGCCCCGTGCCGGATTCGGTCAACGGCGCATCGGGACGACGAGGGCGCTCCGCTCCGCGCACGCGATCGCCTCGGGATAGCCCGCGTCCGCGTGCCGCAGGACGCCCGTTCCCGGGTCCGTCGTCAGGACGCGCGCGAGCCGGCGGGCCGCCGCCTCGGTACCGTCCGCCACGACGACCATCCCTGCGTGGATCGAGTAGCCGATGCCGACCCCTCCGCCGTGGTGAATCGACACCCAGGTCGCCCCGGCCGCGGTGTTCACGAGGGCGTTCAGGAGGGGCCAGTCCGCGATCGCGTCGCTGCCGTCCCGCATCCCCTCGGTCTCCCGGTTCGGGGAGGCCACGGAGCCCGCGTCGAGGTGGTCGCGCCCGATCACGATCGGAGCCTTCACGCGCCCCGACCGGACGAGCTCGTTGAAGGCGAGGCCCGCTCTCGCCCGCTCGCCGTACCCGAGCCAGCAGATCCGGGCCGGAAGCCCCTGGTAGGCGACCCGCTCCCGGGCGAGGCGGATCCAGCGGGCGAGCGCCTCGTTCTCCGGGAAGAGCTCGAGGACGGTCCGGTCCGTCGCCTCGATGTCGCCCGGGTCGCCCGAGAGGGCGGCCCAGCGGAACGGCCCCTTCCCCTCGCAGAACAGCGGCCGGATGTAGCGCGGCACGAACCCCTCGATCTCGAACGCCCGGCTCTCCCCGGCCTTCACGGCCTGGGCCCGGAGGTTGTTGCCGTAGTCGAAGCTGACCGCGCCCCGCGCCTTCAGCTCCAGCATCTCCGCGACGTGCGCCCCCATGGAGCGGACGGCGCGGCGCCGGTACTCCTCGGGGTCGGCCGCCCGGAGCCGCAGCGCCTCCTCGAAGACGATGCCGTGCGGGACGTAGCCGTTCAGCTCGTCGTGGGCCGAGGTCTGGTCCGTCAGGAGGTCGGGGACGACGCCGCGCCGGACGAGCCGCGCGAGAAGGTCGACGGCGTTCGCGAGCACGCCGATCGAGACCGCCTCGCCCCGGCCGCGCGCCGCGAGCGCCCGGTCGATGGCGGCGTCCAGCCCGTCGACCCGCTCGTCCAGGTACCGCGTCGCCAGCCGCCGGGCGATCCGGGAGGGATCGACCTCGGCCACGAGCGCGGTGCCGCCGTTCATCGTGATGGCGAGCGGCTGAGCCCCTCCCATGCCGCCCAGCCCGGCCGTCACCGCGAGCCGGCCGGCCAGCGAGCCGTCGGCCGAGCCGAGGTCGCGCCGCGCCGCGGCAGCGAACGTCTCGAAGGTCCCCTGGAGGATCCCCTGCGTGCCGATGTAGATCCACGAGCCCGCCGTCATCTGGCCGTACATCGTCAGCCCGAGCGCCTCGAGGCGGCGGAACTCGTCCCAGGTCCCCCAGTTCGGGACGAGGTTCGCGTTCGCGATCAGCACCCGCGGCGCGTCGGCGTGCGTCCGGAGGACGCCGACGGGCTTTCCGGACTGGACGAGGAGCGTCTCCTCGTCCCCCAGCTCGCGGAGCTCGCGGAGGATCGCCTCCAGGCACTCCGGGTTCCGGGCGGCCTTTCCCGAGCCGCCGTAGACGACGAGCTCCTCCCGCCGCTCGGCGACGTCCGGGTCGAGGTTGTTGAGGAGCATCCGGTAGGGGGCCTCGGTCAGCCAGGACTTGCAGGTCCGGGCGGTCCCGCGGGGCAGCGGCGGCGGCGCGTAGGGGGCCTTCGGGGCGGCGATCGGGCTCATCGTTCTCTCCGCCCCGATGTTAGACGCCGGGCCCCCCTCCGGACGCGCCGTGCGGCGAGACCCTTGACTTTTTTACGCGGCGCGTTATATTGGCCGTCGATGAGCACCAACGTTCGCCGCATCGTCCGCTACCGGAACCGAAAGCTCTACGAGGCGGCCGAGAGGCGCTTCGTCACCATCCACGACCTGGCCCGAAGCGTCGCCGAGGGGGCGCGCGTGGAGGTCATCGACGCCGACAGCGGCGCGGACATCACCGCGAAGATCCTCTCGAGGGCCCTGGCCTCGGGCAAGTCCCCCGTCACGGCCTCGACGGACACGCTCACCCGGATCCTCCGGGCCGGGAGCGACGCCGCCGAGACGGTCGCCGAGGTCGTCGAGAAGGTCGGAGGAGCCCGCGTGGCCGAAACGGTCCGCCGCGCCGCCCAGCCGGACCGCCTCGCGGAGGCCTTCTCCCCGATCGCGCGGCGGATCGACGAGGCGCGGCGCGACATGGAGCGCCTCGTCGGGGGGCTGGTCGAGAAGGGCCGGCTGAGCTGGGACGAAGCCAGCCTGACCCGGGAGATCGCCGACCTGAAGCTCCGCCTCGCCCAGCTGGAAGCCATCGCCGAGCAGGCCCGCCGCCGCCATCCGGCGGAGGCCGGTACCGCCACCTCATTCCGGGAATCCGGACGCGAAGCGTCCACCGGGAAGTCACGAAGGAGAACCGCATGAAGAACCTCAAGAAGCCCCTGATCAAGAACGTCCACCTCCCCGAGATCGTCGCCACCTCGATCGACGACGCCCTCAAGACCGCGACCGAGAAGGTCGAGGTCCTCTCGGCCGACGCCAAGTCGATGGCGGTGAAGGTCGAGAAGCAGGTCCGCACGGCAGCCAACAAGCTGAACGTCGACGTGAACAAGGCCCGCAAGGACGCGACCAAGTTCGCCGCGGTCGTCACGAAGAAGGTCAACGGCACCGTGGAGGTCCTCATCAGCAACACGCTCCACCGCTTCAACCTCCCGACGCGGAGCGAGCTCAACGACCTGACGGCCAAGGTGGATCACCTGGGACGGAAGATCGACGGCCTCCGCGCCGCCCGCCGCGTCGCGATGAAGCGGACGCGCCGCGCCGCCTGACGGCACGGGCGGGAATCGAATAGACTCGGGGCGCCGGTCGGCCGGGCGGCGCCCTTTCGTCATACGTGACCCGCGCCCCGCCCCGCCGCCCCCCGCCCACCCGGCCGCGCCCCCC
>DAOMFB010000392.1:0-3138 GCA_035429585.1 Thermoanaerobaculia bacterium | reverse complement strand
CGTCTCGACGCGCGTCGGCGGAAGGGTCCCGGAGAGGGCCTGCCGGGCGCCGGCCTGCAGCCCCTCCCGCTCCGCCGCCGTCGGCGCGCGCAGCTCGCCCGTCTCCGGGTCGACGGCGACGACGATCCTCGGGGCCACGCGGGGGGCCGGACTCTCCGGCGCCGCCTTCGGCTTCTCGTCGTCCGCGAGGCCGGCTACCGGGAAGAAGAGCGCCGCGAGAAGGGCGGCGACCCCGACGGCGGAGCGTCCGCGAAGTGATTCGATGCTGGCCATCACATTCTCTCCGCGTCCGTCACGGGTAGACGAAGAAGGAGGGGTCGTAGATCAGCGTCCGGTTCCCGGCCGGGCTGTGGTATTCGAAGGACTGCCCGGTCGTCACGTCGGTCACCGCCACCCAGAACTCCACGTCCGTGAACATCGGGATCGAGATCCAGGCCTTTCCGTTGTCCGTGGCCGTGTTGATCCGGATCAGGTACTCGTAGGTGTTCGAGTCCGTCAGCCAGAAGGCGGCGGTCGCGTCCGTCCGCTTGGTGACGTTCAGCGTGCTGACCTGCCCGCCCGCGTACTGGTTCTTCCAGAGGCTGGTCACCTGGTACCGGCCGCCGATCAGGCAGACCGTCGTCGCGTTCGGCGTGCAGGTCGCCGCGGCCGCCTGCGGGGCGTGAGCCGCCGCGGCCAGAACGACGGCCGCCGCGAACCGGCGCATTGTCTTCGGGATGTCGAGTCGCTTGCTCATTCTGTCCTCTCTGCTTTCGTCCCGGGTCGCTCTCATCGGCTCGCTCCTCAGGGGTAGACGAAGAAGAACGGGTCGTAGAGGAGGGTCCGGTTGCCGGCGGGGCTGTGGTACTCCTTGTACTGGCCGTTCTGGGTGTCGAAGACGGCGATCCAGAACTCGACGTCGGTGAAGGTCGGGATCGCGACCCAGACCCTCCCGTTGTCCGTCGCCGTGTTGAGACGGATCAGGTACTCGTAGACGGCCGGGTCGGTGAGCCAGAAGGCGCCCGTCGCGTCCGTGAGCGAGGCCTTCGAGAGGTTCGCCTCGGCGCCGCCGGCGTACTGGTTCTTCCAGTGGCTCGTCACCCGGTACCGGCCGCCGATCATGCACATCCGGTAGAGGTCCGGCGTGCAGGCCACCGGGCCGCCGAAGCTCACCACGACGCTCTGCGTCTTCGTGCTCGAGCCTCCCGCGTTGGAGGCGGTCAGCGAGACGGCGTAGGTCCCCTTGCCGAAGGTGTGAGCCGGGTTCCGGTCGGTGGAGGTCGTGCCGTCTCCGAAGTTCCAGAGCCAGGACGTCGGGGACCCCGTCGACGCGTCGGTGAACTGGACCGGGTCGCCCGCGTTCGGGCTCGCCGCGGTCCAGGTGAAGTCGGCCACGGGCCCGGCCGCCGCGGAGACCCCCATGTAGAAGTCCTGGGAGAAGGCGCAGGCGTTCCCGTCCGCCCCGCCGACGGTCACGGCGCCCGAGAAGAGGGCGGTCGGCGTCCCGGAGATCACGGCGGTGGAGGTGGACGTGGTGAGCGAGAGGCCGGGCGGGAGGTCGGAGGCGAAGAAGCTGAACGGGGCCGTCCCGGCGGCGGGCGTCAGCGTGACCGGGCCGTAGGCCACTCCCACCGTGCCGTTCGGAAGCGTCGCGGGCGACAGCCCGATCGTCGGGCACGGCGTCGAGCCGAACCAGCCGATGTCCGCCAGGAGCGCCGGGGTGATGTCGACGCCGATCGGGAGGTCGGAGCTGATGTTCGGCTCCATCAGGAGGTTCGGCGAGGCCGACTTGTCGAAATGGGAGAGGGACGAGCCGGTCTCGACCGGGTTGGGCGCGTAGAGGAGCACCTGCCCGCTCCGGCCCATCCCGGCGGCACGGCTCGGGTCGAGGCCGATCGTGGCCGTCGCCGGCAGGTTCGCGCGGAGCTTCGCCCCGTCCGCCTGCGTCACGGAGACGGCCGGGATGGTGATGGTCGGGTCCGTGCCGCCCAGGCCCGGGGGCGCGCCGCTCGCGTTGTTCGCGACGACGACGCCGATCGCGCCGGCGGCCTGGACGTTCGCGGCCTTCACCGTGAAGTTGCAGCTCCCGCGGTCGACGAGGGCGATCTTCCCCGCCACGGCGGAGGCGTTCGTCAAAGCCGAGCAGGCGTCGGTCGTCGAGGCTCCCGAGGCATCCGAGGGGTCGAGGGCCGCGACGAGCTGCCCGGAGACGCCGGCGAGGGTCAGCGCCGCGCCGAAGGACGCCGTCCCGACCGTGTAGCTGTCGGCGACCGCCGCCGGCGCGGAGACGACCAGGGCGGGAGGATGGCCCGAGAGGTAGGCCGTCCCCGCGGCGCTCGTGGCGGCGCCGCTCCAGACGATGTGCCCCGTGTCGACCGTCGAGTTCTTCCGTTCGGCGTCCGACGCCATCTGCGTCCAGGTCTTCCCCGACGCCGTGTCGAGCATGTGCTTGCTGAAGATGTCGCCGCGGCCGCCGAGGAAGGCGCCCGTGCTGGTGCTCGCCACCGAGAGGAAGCCGAGGCCGTGGGCGAACTCGTGGAGGGCCACGGTCAGGAAGTTGATCTGGCCCGACGGCGTGTTCGCGTCGAAGCCGTAGTAGAAGTAGGTCCCCGTCAGACATCCCGGCTGGCCGAGCTTCGCGTTGAACTGGGCCGCCATGTCCGATTCGCCGGGCTCGAGGTCGGTGCCGGAGAGCTGGTTGGCCTCGGCCACCACGTACCAGAGCTGGTACTCCGGGGCCCCGGCGAACTGGGCTTCCACGTACGTCGGCGAGGTCCCGCCGAGCGTGGCCGAGGTCTCGGTGCAGGTCATGATGTTCGTGTCGTCCGTGAAGGACGCGTCGACCCGGATCTCCACGTTGCCCGGGAGGATCTGCCCCCAGATCCGGGCCGCCTCCTTGAAGACGTTCATCCGCTGCTCGCCGATCGTCGTGCCCGGGTTGCCGCCGACGGGCGCCGCCGCCGTCGGGTCGTTGAGCCCCTTGCCGGCGGCGTCCTTGTTGACGATCGTGATCGTCACCGCCCCGGCCGGGAGACAGACGAGCGCGAGGAGAAGGAGGGTCAGGAACGGCGAGAGGCGGCGCACGGCTTACCTCTCCTCGGCGGCGGGCTTCGCCGCGACGGGCGGCGCGGCCGGCTGCGCCGCGGTCGCGGCCTTCCC
>DAOMFB010000391.1:0-3151 GCA_035429585.1 Thermoanaerobaculia bacterium | reverse complement strand
GGGTCATCAGCGCGCGCAGCGCGTCCTTCGGCGAGACCTGTCCCGAGAGTATGTCGACCACGATCTCCGCGACCGGCATCTCGACGCCGACCGAGCGGGCCAGGTCCACGAGGACGGCCGCGGTGGCCACGCCCTCCGCCACCTCGCCCCCGAGCGCCGAGACGGCTTCGGAGACGCTCTTCCCCGCCGCGAGAGCGAGCCCGACGCGGCGGTTGCGCGAGAGATCTCCGGTGGCGGTCAGGAGGAGGTCCCCGATCCCCGCCAGGCCCGCGAACGTGTCGGGCTGCCCGCCGAGCGTCGTCCCGAGGCGCCGGATCTCGGCGAGCGCGCGCGTCAGGAGGGCGGCCCGGACGTTGTGCCCGAGGTTCAGGCCGTCGAGGATCCCGGCCGCGATGGCCACGACGTTCTTGGCGGCGCCGGCGATCTCGACGCCCACCACGTCCGTCGAGCGGTAGAGGCGGAACGTCGGCGAGGCGAGGAGCTTCTGCACCGCGAGGCCGATCTCCGGATCGGCGCTGGCGACGACGGCGGCCGCCGGGAGGCCCCGCGCCACCTCGACGGCGAACGTGGGGCCGGAGAAGACGGCGAGCCCGGCGGCGCGCCGAAGGACGTCGCCCAGGATCTGCGTCGTCCGCCGCTTCGAGCCGATCTCCAGACCCTTCGACAGCGAGACGAGCGGGACCTCATCGGGAAGGAACTCGCGCAGGCGTCCCGCCTCGTCGGCGGTCCCCTGGACGGAGACGGCCCAGAGGACGGCCGCCGTCCCCTCGAACGCGGCGACGGCGTCCGAGGTGATCGCGACGCGGTCCGGAATGGGCGGCGCTCCGGCGAGCGCGGGGTGGCGCCGCGTCGCGGCGAGCGGCTCCACGGAATCCCGTCCGCTCCCGAGCAGCCCGACGTCGAGCCCGGCGCTCGCGGCGTGCATCGCGAACGCCGTCCCCCAGGCCCCCGCCCCGACGACAGCCACCTTCGTCATTCGTCCTTCTTTCCCAGCCGCCGCTCCGTCCCGGAGAGGAGCCGGCCGATGTTCGCCCGGTGGGAGACGATCAGGAGCAGCGCCGCGGCCACGGCCGCCAGGACCTCCCCCTCCGGCGCCCGGAAGACGAAACCCATCGTGACGGGGAGGAGGCAGGCCGCCGTCACCGAGCCGAGGGAGACGTACCGCGTGGCGGCCACGACGAGGGCGAAGACCGCCACGATGACGGCGACGGAGCCCGCCGACAGGACGGCGAAGGCGCCGACCGCCGTCGCCACCCCCTTCCCGCCGCGGAAGCCGAAGAAGACGGGGAAGACGTGGCCGAGGATCGCCGCCACGGCCGCCGCCCCCAGCCACCGCGGGTCGTACGTGACGGACTTCATCAGGAGGACGCCGACCACGCCCTTCAGGATGTCGAGCAGGGCCACCACGAGGGCGAGCCCCTTGCCCGACGTCCGGAGGACGTTCGTCCCTCCGGCGTTCCCCGAGCCGACCGTCCGGATGTCGATGCCGCGGGTCGCCCGGACGAGAATGGTCGCGAACGTGAGCGACCCGAGGAGATAGGCCGCCACCAGCGCCGTCTCCTCGCGCCAGAGCCCGCTCACGCCGTTCCTCCGCCGCCGGTCGCCATCAGGTGCTGCCGGATCATGACGAGAGCCGAGGTGACCGTCCAGCGCCGGACGAGGGTCCGGTCGCCGGGGAAGACGCTCCGGCGGTGGAGCCGGGTCCCGTCCGCCGCGTCGAGGGCGAGGTGGACCGTCCCGACGGGCTTCTCCGGCGTGCCGCCCCCCGGCCCGGCGATCCCCGTGACCGAGAACCCGATCGTCGCGCCGAACCGGTGCCGCGCGCCGGCGGCCATCTCGCGGGCCGCCTCCTCCGAGACGGCGCCGGAGCGCTCCAGCGTCTCGGCGCGCACACCGAGGAGCGCCGTCTTCGCCGTGTTGGCGTAGGTCACGGCCGACCCGAGGAAGTAGTCCGACGACCCCGGCACGTCCGTCAGCCGGGCCGCCACGAGGCCCCCCGTGCACGACTCCGCGAGCGCCAGCGTCTCGCCGCGGCCGCGGAGGAGCGCTCCGACCGCGCCCTCCAGCGTCTCCGCGTCGCGCCCGAAGATCTCCTCTCCCAGCACCTTCCGGAAGTCCGCCTCGATCCTGTCCAGCGCCTCGGCGGCGCGTTCCGGAGCGCCGCGCGCCGCGAAGTGGAGCTGGACCTCTCCCACGTTCGCGAGAATCGTGACCGGACATTCAGCGTGGGCGGCGTAGACGGGCTGGATCCGCTCCTCGACGACGCTCTCCGGGAGCCCGCCCACCTTCAGGACGCGCCGGTGGACGCCGGCCGACCCGAAGGCGCGGGCGAGCCGCGGCGCCGCCTCGTCGGACCACATCGCCTTCAGCTCCGCCGGCACGCCCGGCAGCAGGACGACCGTGGCGCCTTCCGCCTCGACGAGGAACCCCGGGGCCGAGCCGCGGCGGTTCGGGAGGACGACGGCTCCCTCGATCACGTCCGCCTGCTTCTCGTTCACCTTCGGCATTTCGTAGCCGCGGCGCCGGAAGCGCTCCCGGAGACGCCCGAGCAGCTCCTCGTCGCGGACGAGCGGCCGGCCGAGGACGGCGGCGAGGACCTCCTTCGTCCGGTCGTCGGCCGTGGGGCCGAGCCCCCCCGAGACGACGAGGAGGGGGGCGCGGGCGAGCGCGAGGCGCAGCTCCGCTTCCAGCTCCGGCCACTCGTCTCCCACGCAGGCCTTCCGGACGACCGCGAGGCCCATCGTCTCCAGCTCGCCGGTCAGGAAGAGCGAGTTCGTGTCGAGACGCGTCGTCCCCAGAAGCTCGCTCCCGACGGCGAGGATCGAGGCGGTGCGGAGGCGGGACCCGGTCATCGGACGGCCGGCTCCTCTTCCGCCAGCCTCCGGAGCAGCTCCTCCCATTCGCCCATCATCGCGGAGAGGGTCCGCTTCCGCCCTTCGATCTCCGACCGCACGGCGCGCATCTTGTCACCGTCCCGCGCGACGGCCGGGTCGGCATAGGACTCCTCGAACGAGGAGATCTCCCGCTCGACCGCGGCGATCCCGGCCTCCAGCTCCTCGAGGCGCGCCTGGTCCTTCTGGCGCCGCCTCCCGGCGGCGCGGTCGGGGCGGTGCGGCGCGCGCACGCTCTCTTCCGCCGGCGGCTGCGACGG
>DAOMFB010000390.1:0-3152 GCA_035429585.1 Thermoanaerobaculia bacterium | reverse complement strand
CGCCCTCCCGCCGGAGATGACCGAGCGGGCGAAGAAGGCGCTCGGGGAGTTCCGCGCCCTCGTGGAAGGGCTGCGGGAGACCGCCGCCGACGAGGCGACGGGGGCCGCCGCCGCCGTCGCGGCCGTCCTCGAGCAGACGGGCCTCGTCGCCCTCTACGAGAAGTCCGCCGACCCGGAGGACGAGGCGCGGCGCGAGAACCTCGACGAACTCCTCGCGGCAGCGCGCGAGCACGAGCGGGCCGCGGCCGGCGGGGGCGAGGGGGAGGACCCGACCCTGGCGGGCTTCCTCGACGCCGTGACGCTCCGGTCGGACGCGGACGAGGCCGACGAGCGGCGGGGCGTCCTCCTGATCACGCTCCACGCGGCGAAGGGGCTGGAATTCGACGAGGTCTTCCTCGTCGGGATGGAGGACGGCTCGCTCCCGCACATCTCCGCCCAGAACGACGAGGAGGAGGTCGAGGAGGAGCGCCGCCTCGCCTACGTCGGAATGACGCGCGCCCGGGACCGGCTGACGCTCTCGCACGTGCGGCGGCGGATGGTCCGCGGGGAGTGGATGAACCGCGAGCCCTCTCCCTTCCTCGACGCACTCCCGGAGAGCGCCCTCGTCCGCGAGGAGCTCGGGTCGTTCGGGTCGGGGAGCTTCCGCGGGGCGGGGGGCTTCGAGGCCGCGCGCGGCGCCCGGCTCTTCCCCGACTACGAGAACGAGTCCCAGGAGTTCGTCCCGGCCCGGCGCCCGACGCCGCGGCGGAACGCGGCCGCGATCCCCCGGATGCGGCGGACGCCCCCGCCTCCCACGGCCTCGGGCTTCCGGCGCGGGTCGCGCGTCGTCCACCCGGAGTACGGGCCCGGCGTCGTCCTCGTCATCGAGGGCTCGGGAGACGACGAGAAGCTGACCGTCTACTTCGACCGGACGGGGCGGAAGAAGTTCGTCGCCCGTTTCGCGAACCTGACGCCGCTCTGATCCCGTGACTCAGGGGGCGGCGAGCCGGGGCGCGAGGAGCCTCGCGACCAGCTCGCCCGCGAGGCGGTGGCCTGCGGCGTTCCAGTGCATGTCCATCCGGTGGTAGACGGGGAGGCCGCGCTCCTCGGAGGCCCGGAGCGCGTCGAGCGGATCCGCCGCCACGAGGCCGAGCTCCCGGCAGATCCCGCGGGCCGCCTCGTACGCCGCCGCCGCGGCGGGCGCCGCCGGCATCGACCGGAGCGAGGGGCGGACCTGGCGGTTCGCGGGGATCAGGAGGACGGCGAAGAGGGCGCCCGACTCGCGGGACGTCCGCTCCAGCGCGGCCAGGAGGGCCCGCGTGACGTCGAGCGCCGGAGGGGCCTCGGGGCCGCCCAAGGCCGCGGGCCGGGAGGGATCCCGCCGCGGGAGCGGGGAGAGCTCCGTCCGCTCGAGGAAGCCCCGCCGGACCCAGTCCCAGCCGAAGAGGCCCAGACGGAAGAGGTACGAGTGGTTCTGGAGCCACGCCCCGCGCGGGAGCCACCGGGCCCCCTCGGGCTGGACGACGGGGACGTTCTTCAGGACGAGACGCCCCGCCTCGAGGACGAAGTAGGGGCGGCGGTAGATGCCGGCGTACTCGTCGAGGTTCTCCTCGAAGTCGTTCACGTAGAAGCCGACGACGACGGCGTCCGGCCGGTACGTCAGCCCCTCGCGCCGCAGCCAGAGGAGCTCCTGGGAGGTCGTCCAGGCGTTGACCCCGGCGTTCATCGCCTCGGCGCCCCGGAGGGACCGCTCCAGCACCTTCGGCCAGGTCTCTTCCGCCTCGACGCCCATCCCCCACGTGAAGGAATCGCCGAGGCAGAGGACGCGCCGCGTCCCGGCCGGAGGGACGGCGGCGAACTCGCGGTCGCGGAGGCCCCGGCCGTTGATCCGGATCTCGTGGTCGAAGTCGGGGAGGAAGGTCATCCGCCCGTGGCCGTTCGGCCGGTTCGTCCAGCCGAGCCCGGGGTCGAAGGCGAAGAACTCCTCCGCGCGCGACGCGGGAACGGCGAGGAGCCGCGGGCGGAGGAGGCGCAGGAGGAGCTCCCCGAGGGCGAGGGCCGCGGCGGACCCGGCGAGAAACGTGAGGAGAAGGAGGGCGCGGTGGCGCGTCACGTCGGCGATTCGGCCGAGAGCTCGAGGATCGCGCGGCGGAGGGGGCGGTGGGCGTCGAAGAGACGGACGAAGTCGGACTCCCGCGTCCCCCCCTTGGCCCGGACGACCTCCGCGAGCGCGCGCCGGTCCGCGACGCTGAAGCGGGAGACGCCGGGCAGGATCGTCACGAGGGGGGCCCAGCGGGCGAGGGCGAGCCGCTCGCCGGGGGAGAGGCGGCCGAGGGAGGGGAGCCCGAGGAGCGCCTGCGCCTCCCGGAGCGTCTCGCGCGCCGCGCGCTCGCGGTCCGCGCCGAAGCGCTTCGCGAGGGCGTCGGTCACCTTCAGGCCGACGTGCGGGAGCGAGACGACCCCGATGACGTCGCTTCGTTCCCGGCCGAGGTGGAAGTAGAGGTTGTGCTTCGCGAGCTGCCGGAGCGTGGCCGGCGTGGAGCGGCGCGCGGGATCGCCGCGGAGCCGCCGCTCCTCCCGGCGCATCAGCTCGATCGCCTCCTTCGCCTTCGGGACGAAGCCCATCTTCCGGTAGAACCACCAGGCGCCGGACGCGATCCCCTCCTCGTTGTCGTCCCCCAGCTGGTACGGGAAGATCGTGAAGCTGTCCGAGCCGAAGAGGGCGCGCGTGACGCCGAGGACGCGGCCGTAGACGAGGCCGGCCTCGGCCCCCCGGAACGACTCGAAGACGTTGAAGGCGATCTCGGACGACCCGAAGAGGGCGCTCACGAGGACGTAGCCGACGGGGACGCCGTTCTTGACCGTCAGGAAGGCGTAGACGCTCTCGAGGAGGAGCCGCCGCTCCGGGACGACCCCGAAGAGGACGAACTGGAGGCCGTCGCCGCAGTCGGCCACGCGGACGTCCCGGACGCTCGGGTACTCGAAGACGTTGAGGTCCCGCTGCCGGGTGACCATCGAGACGCGCGCCGCGTCGACGAGGCGCCGCGCGGCCGCGGGCGAGACGGGCCGGATCGAGAGCGGCGGCCGGGCCGCCTCGCGGCGGACGTCGGGGCGGCTCCGGGAGAGGGGCGTCCTCTGGAAGACGACCGGAAAGCCGGGGAGGCGCGCCCGCG
>DAOMFB010000389.1:0-3178 GCA_035429585.1 Thermoanaerobaculia bacterium | reverse complement strand
GACCCGCGCGGCCTCCGGCAGCCCGGCGGGGGCGGCGAGGCGGGGCCGCGGACGGGGCGCCGCCTCGGAGGTCTCTTCGGCGGGCTCGTAGGTGAAGGCGTCGGCCTGCTCGATCGAGAAGCCGTTCGCGAAGAGGAGGCCGCAGATGAGCGAGAGCTCGCCCGGGAAGTCCCAGCCGACGATCGTCACGCGCCACCGGCCGCCGCCGCGCGGCTCGGCCCGCACGATCGAGAGGTGGCTGTCGTCCAGCTCCCCGGCGAGGCGGGCGTGCCGGGCGATCTCCTCGGGCGTGAAGGTCTCGGCGTAGGACGGGTCCATTCGCGCCACGTGCTGGCGCTCCAGCGGGCTTCCGGGGCCGGTCGTGTCGGTGGGCACGGTCATCTTCTGGTCTCCGAGGTGATGGCGGTAGATCGCCCGGATGGCCGCCGTGTGCTCGCGGTAGCGGTACTGGAAGTCGGAGCCCGCCGCCGCGCCGGAGAAGCCGAGGCGCCGCGCGAGGTCGGCGAGCGGGCCCGGTCCGTCGGGGAGGACGTGCGTCTGCCGGTAGTGCATGACCTGGAGGTGGTGCTCCACGGTCCGGAGAAAGACGTAGCCCTCGCGGAGGATCCGCGCCTCCGGCGGCGCGAGCAGGCCGTTCCCCTCGAGCCGCGCGAGCGACTCCAGCGTGTTCCCGCACCGGAGGGCCGGGAGGCGGCCGCCGTGGGCGAGCTGCAGGTACTGGACGACGAACTCGACGTCGCGGATCGAGCCCTCCCCCAGCTTCACCTCGGTCCGCTCCTGCCCCTTCCGCCGGACCGCCTCTTCCGTCTTCTCGCGCATCGCACGCACCTCGCGGCGGACGACGTCGGGAGGAGCCGAGAAGACGACCGCCTGCGCGCGCGCGAGGGCTTCCTCGCCGGCCGCCGCGTCCCCCGCGACGACGCGGGCCTTCAGGAGCGCCTGCCGCTCCCAGAGGCGCGCGTGCGTCCCGAGGTAGTCGAGCCAGGAGTCGACCGAGCTGACGAGCGGGCCGGCCTCGCCCCAGGGGCGAAGGCGCATGTCGACGCGGTAGAGGAACCCCTCGTCGGTGAAGCGCCCCAAGAGGTCGATCACCCGCCGCCCCACCCCCCAGAAGCCGGGGGCGTCGCTCCGGGCGACGAGGAGGAGGTCGATGTCCGAGCTGTAGTTCAGCTCCCGCCCGCCGAGCTTCCCCATCGCGATGACGGCGAACCCCGCCGTCGGCTTGCCGGCGTCGCGCGCGGCCACGTCGAGGGCCGCCGCCACGAGCCCGTCGGCCAGGCTCGACAGCTCGGCGATCACTGTCTCGAGGTCGAAGAGCCCGAGGAGGTCGGAGGCCCCGATGCGGAGGAGCTCGAGCCGCTGGTACCGCCGGAGGACCTCCGTCGCCGCGGACGGGTCGGGAGCCTCCGCGAGCGCGCCGCGGAGCTCCTCGCGGACCCGCTCCGGCGGCTTCCGGACGGCAAGGAGCTTCGGGAGGACCACCTTGAGGAACATGTCCGGGTGCTGGAGGAGGATCTCCGTCAGGAACTGGCTCCCCGAGAAGAGCGCGACGAGGATCTCGGTCCACCGCGGGTGCTCCGCGAGGTCGCGGTAGAGCGCGAGCCGGTCGCGGACGCTCTGGGAGAACCTCTCCAGGCTGACGAGAACGGCGTCCGGCCCGGCCGCCGGCTCGAGCGCGCGGAGGAGGTGGGGCAGGAGGGCGTCGAGCGCCGCCTCCTCCTCCGGAGAAGCGGCCATCCGCCGGAGCGCCCCGCGGGCCCCCGCCGGATCCGACAGCCCCGCGGCCGCGAGGCGCCGCAGGAGACCGTCGCGGTCGTCCGCCGCGGCTGTCCGTCCGACGGCGCCGCCTCGCCCGCTCCGGCGATCCCCCGGCCCCTTCGTCATGCGCGTTCCCGATCCTCCGCGGGATGGTACGCCGGAGCCTCCACGGAGGACGGACCGCGGCTGCGGGGACGCGCCGCGAACGGTGCCTAGGGTCCCGCCTCCATCGGCGTGGTGATGGCGAGGACGCAGCCGAGAAGGTCGCGCGCCGCCTCCTCGGCCCGGCCGGCCTCGAGCGCCCCGACGCTCTTCTCCGAGAGGCTCCGGACGAGGGCCTTCGCGCCGTCGATTCCCTTCACGTCGGGCGGGAAGGCAAAGGCGCGCCCGCCGTTCAGCGCGGCGTACGCCGCCGAGATCGCCGCGGCGCTTGACGGGTCCGTCGGGCCAGCCCGGGCGGTCTTCTCGACGGCGGCGTCGAGCTTCGCCCGTGAAGGTCCCGCGAGCTTCGCGTCCTTCGCGATGCCGCCGGCGATGACGACGAAGTGTGCGACGGCTCCCGGAGCCGCCCCGTTCGGTCCGGCGTCCGTCCGGAGCGCCAGCTCCGTGGTTTTCCGGATGTCCTCGGAGCGTCCGGGCGCCGCGGCCGGAACCGGGGATGCCGTGGCGACGGCCAGAACGAGCAGTCCCAGGGGAGCGAACGGATGCTTCACCATGACATCGGCCCTCCCACTCGAATCATGGACCCGTCTCGCCCCGCCCGGCGCGACGACCGCACCCGGTCCGTCGCGCCGGAAGGAGGCCCGCGTTCGACCGGCCCGGAGTCTCTACCGGGCGAGAGCGATCTCTGTCGCGACGACTCTCGGCCCCGAGGCGATCCGGCCTGCCGTTTCCTTCGGGAAGAAGTTGTACTGCCAGTATCCGTGGGAGAAGCTCCGGACCGCGCTGTCGTAGACGAGCTCCCCGACCGACTTGATCTCGCTCAGAGCGAGGGGCGTTCGCAGCACGAGCGTGGAGGCCATGACCTGCGTCTGATTCTCGTCCAGGATGACGATGACGCTCCGGTCCGAGAGCAGGGTGGCGCGAAAGACGTACGTTCCCGGAATCAAGGTGGCGTCTCCCACCCGCACGCTGGAGGCCAGCCGGAACATCCCGATGTCGTCCGCGGCAACCAGCGGCGCCGTCGCCACGACGGCGATCAGCGCGGAGAGGAAGAGGAATCCCATGCGCCCGACGAGCGCTTTCATGTTCGGATCCTCCGATGACTCGGTTGGTCGGTGTCTGGTCAGTGGATGGACGACTCTCTCCGCGTCACGCCCCGTCCGGGGCGGCCGTCGAACAGCGGCTCACGTCCTCCCTGCTGGAAGGGTTCCGGCTGTGAGGTTCCCCCTCGCGACCACCGCCACTCTCCGTCCGGACG
>DAOMFB010000388.1:0-3181 GCA_035429585.1 Thermoanaerobaculia bacterium | reverse complement strand
GGGCGCGGCCGGCCGGCCACGGCCCAGAGGAGGGGCAGGAGCGGAAAGGCCGGCCCGAGAAGGACGGCCGTGAACGTCGTGGCGAGCGCGAGCCCCAGGGCGGCCCCGGCGGCGGCCCACCGGCCCGCGTGGCCCGTCTCGGTCGCCCGGAGGGCGAGGACGACGGCCGCCGTCATCGTCAGGGCGGCGCCGACGTCGGTGTGGATGACGCCGGCGTGGGCGACGAAGTTCGGCTCGAGGGCGACGAGGCCCGCGGCGAGGAGGCCCGGGCCGGGTCCCCAGAGCGCGCGGGCGGCCCCCCACACCGCGAGGATCAAGAGGGCGAAGACGAACGCGAAGGGGCGGCGCCCCGCCGCGACGAGCGCGTCGGGCGGCGCCACGTTCCGGAAAAGCCAGGTCACGAAGCAGTCGACGAAGTGGCGGGGGATGGCCTGCGGCCCCGGGGCCCCCTTCGACGGCGGCGCGGCGCCGAGCGGCTCGAGAGCGGCTCCGGCGAGGAGCTTCAGGAGCGGCGGGTGCTCCGGGTTCAGCCAGTACGTTCCCTCGACGGCGTATTCGTGCCCCGCGAAGAGGTGGATCGGCTCGTCGACCGTCGGCGCGTCGTCGCGCTGATGCGCGAGCGTGACGGCGACGGCGACCGCGCAGAGGCCGGCGACGAGGAGCGCCTCCCAGGGCCTGAGGGATCGCACGGCGTGAGCCTACAACGGCCGAAAGCCGGCGCCCGCCTGCGGCCGACGCGTGCCCCTGATGCATTCGCACTCTTGAGACGCGGACCGCTCCCGTTCGTAGAATGCGGCGCAAAGGGGAGACGTATGAGCATCAGCAAGCAGGACGCCCTCGACTACCACTCGACCGGGCGCAAGGGGAAGCTCGAGGTCATTCCGTCTAAGCCGTGCGCGACGCAGCGCGACCTCTCGCTCGCCTACACGCCGGGCGTCGCGGAGCCCTGCCTCGAGATCGCCAAGGACGCCGAGCTGGCCTACGAGTACACGGGGAAGGGGAACCTGGTCACGGTCGTGTCGAACGGCACGGCCGTTCTCGGCCTCGGCGACATCGGCGCGGTGGCCGGCAAGCCCGTCATGGAGGGGAAGGGCGTCCTGTTCAAGAGGTTCGCGGACGTCGACGTCTTCGACCTCGAGCTCGACGAGAAGGACCCCGACATGCTCGTCGAGGTGGTCGCCCGCCTCGAGCCGACCTTCGGCGGGATCAACCTGGAGGACATCAAGGCGCCCGAGTGCTTCTACATCGAGGAGAAGCTGAAGGCCCGGATGAAGATCCCCGTCTTCCACGACGACCAGCACGGGACGGCCATCATCTCGGCCGCGGCCTTCCTGAACGCCCTCGAGATCACGAACCGGAAGATCGAGGACGTGAAGGTCGTCTTCGCGGGGGCGGGCGCCGCGGCGATCGCCTGCGCGAACCTCTACGTCACCTACGGCGTCCGGATGGAGAACATCCTCATGGTCGACCGGACCGGCGTCATCTACGCGGGCCGGACCGAGAACATGAACCCCTACAAGGCGAAGTTCGCCCGGGAGACGAAGAAGCGGACGATCGCCGAGGCCCTCGACGGCGCGGACGCCTTCATCGGCGTCGCGGCGGCCAAGCTCGTCACGGGCGACATGATCAAGAAGATGCGGAAGGACCCGATCATCTTCGCGATGGCGAACCCGGTGCCGGAGATCCTCCCGGAGGAGGCCCACGCCGCCCGCCCCGACGTCATCATGGCGACCGGGCGCTCCGACTATCCGAACCAGGTCAACAACGTCCTCGGCTTCCCCTTCATCTTCCGCGGCGCCCTCGACTGCCGCGCGACCCAGATCAACGAGGCGATGAAGCTCGCCGCCTCGCGGGCGCTCGCCGCCCTCGCCAAGGAGGACGTCCCGGATTCCGTCGCCCGCGCCTACGGCGTCGAGGGGTTCAAGTTCGGGAAGGAGTACCTCATCCCGAAGCCCTTCGACTGGCGCGTCCTGATGTGGGTCGCCCCGGCGGTGGCGGAGGCCGCGGCGAAGACCGGCGTCGCGAAGAAGCCGATCCGGGACCTCGACGCCTACCGCGCGAAGCTCGAGGGGATGCTCTCGCGGGCCCGCTCGTTCATGCACATCATCCACGAGAAGGCCAAGTCGAACCCGAAGCGGATCGTCCTGGCCGAAGGGGACCACCCGAAGATCCAGCGCGCGGCCAAGATCCTCGCCGAGGAGGGGATCGCCCACCCGATCCTCCTCTCCCGCGACCGGAAGGCCGAGGAAGCGCTCCGGAACCTCGAGGTGCGCGCCCACGTGGAGGTCATCGACCCCGAGGAGCATCCCAAGTTCGAGTCCTACGTCAACGCCTACTGGGAGAAGCGGAAGCGCCAGGGGGTGACGAAAGAGGACGCCGAGCACACGCTCCGCATCGAGAACTACTTCGCCGGGATGATGGTGGCCGAAGGGGACGCCGACGTCGCCCTCTCGGGCCTGACGACCTACTACCCGGAGACGATCCGGCCCGCCCTCCACACGATCGGCGTCGCGCCCGGGGCGAAGAAGGTCTCGGGGCTCTTCATCCTCGTCCTGCAGGATCGGGTCTTCTTCTTCGCCGACACGACCGTCAACATCAGCCCCTCGGCCGAGGACCTCGCCGAGATCGCGATCCAGGCGGCCGAGACGGCGAAGCTCTTCAACATCACGCCGCGCGTCGCCATGATCGCCTTCTCGAACTTCGGCTCGACGCGGACCCCCGAGACGGACAAGGTCCGCGAGGCCGTCCGGATCGTCCACCAGCGCCGCCCGGACCTCGAGTGCGACGGCGAGATGCAGGCCGACACGGCCGTCCTCCCGGAGTTCCTGAAGGAGAACTACCCGTGGGCGGCGCTGACCGGGCCCGCGAACATCCTCGTCTTCCCGGAGCTCGAGAGCGCGAACGCCGCCTACAAGCTCGTCTGGCGCCTCGCGAAGGCGGAGGCCATCGGGCCGATCCTGATGGGGATGGGCAAGCCGGTCCACGTCCTCCAGCGCGGCGTCGAGGTGGCCGACATCGTGAACATGGCCGCCTTCGGCGTCGTCGACGCCCAGTCCCGGAAGAAGTAACGCTCCCCCCGCCGTCCGTTACGATGGGCCCGTGGGTCTCCCCGCGGGCCTTTTCTTCTTCCTGGCGGCGGCCTCGGTGCCGCCGGCGCTGGACGCGCTGGGGCGCTGGGGGC
>DAOMFB010000387.1:0-3201 GCA_035429585.1 Thermoanaerobaculia bacterium | reverse complement strand
CCCGCCCGTGCCGGGCGTCACGGCGGACGACCTCATGGGAGAGCTCGCGGCGTGCCCGGCCCGCCGGTGGTGCGCTACCGGGTGGCGAAGCGGTTCGCCGACCTCGCGCCCCCCGCCTATGCGTCCGACGGGGCGGCCGGGGCCGACCTGCGCGCCGCCCTCGACGCGCCCCTCTCGATCCCGCCCGGCGGCCGCGCCCTCGTCCCGACCGGCCTCGTGCTGGAGATTCCCGCCGGCTTCGAAGGGCAGGTCCGCGCGCGCTCCGGCCTCGCGCTGAAGAAGGGGCTGGCGCTGGCCAACGGCGTCGGGACGGTCGATGCCGACTACCGCGGCGAGGTCGGCGTCGCCGTCGTGAACCTCGGGTCCGAGCCGGTCACCATCGCGCGCGGCGAGCGGATCGCGCAGCTCGTCATCGCTCCCGTCGCCCGCGCCGTCTTCGCCGAAGCCCGCGAGCTGAACGGCTCCGCGCGCGGGGCGGGCGGCTTCGGGAGCACGGGAACGGCGTAGCGATGGAGATCGCCTTCCTCGGCTCGGGCTCGTCCGGGAACTGCGCGGTGATCCGCGCGGGACGGACGGCGGTCCTCCTCGACGCGGGCCTCTCGGTGCGCGACACGGCGCGCCGCCTCGCGGGCCGCGGGCTGTCGCTGGACGACGTCTCGGCCCTCCTCCTGACGCACGAGCACTCCGACCACGTCCGCGCGGCCGCCGACTTCGCCCGGCGGCGGGGCCTCCCGATCTACGCGACCGCGGGGACCGCCCGGCAGGCGGGGCTGCCGGGTCCCCTCTTCGCCGACACCCGCGTCGTGGCCGGCGGCGACGAGCTCTCGATCGGCGGCGAGCTCTTCGTCCGCGTGACGCGGACGCCGCACGACGGGGAGGAGTCGGTCTGCTTCGTCTTCTCGGACGGAGACGGGCGCCGGATCGGCGTCGCGACCGACCTCGGCCACCTGTCGCGCGACGTGGCGGACGTCCTCCGGGGGTGCGAGGTGATCGGCCTCGAGTCGAACCACGACGTGGACCTCCTCCGGGACGGCCCCTACCCGGCCTTCCTCAAGCGGCGGATCCTGTCGGACGTGGGCCACCTCTCGAACGACGCCGCCGCGGCGGGGCTCCGGGAGCTCGTGACGGAGCGGACGCGCCACGTCGCCGCGCTGCACGTCTCGCGGCAGAACAACACCTTCGCCCTGGCGGAGCGCGTCTTCTCCGACGCCCTCGCCGTCCTCGGCGCCCCCGCCCGGCTCTCCGTCGCGCGTCCCGACGTGGCGACGGAGTGGCTCGGCGCGTAAGCTCCGCGGCAGAGAGGAAGAACCGATGACCGTACTCGTCCGCGTCTTCCTGAAAGAAGGGGTTCTCGACCCGCAGGGGAAGGCCATCAACGACGCCCTCCACCGGCTCGGGTACGGAGAGGTCACCGACGTGCGGGCCGGAAAGATCTTCCGGCTCGAGATGTCGACGGCCGACCCCGGGGCGGCGCTCGGCGCGGCGCGGAAGCTGGCCGACCAGCTCCTGGCGAACCCCGTCATCGAGGACTTCTCGGTCGAGCTCGCCCCCGCCGGAGCTCCCCGGTGAGCGCTCCCCGCGTCACGGTCGTCCTCTTTCCCGGCAGCAACTGCGAGGAGGACGCCCTGATCGCGGTCCGGAACACGATCGGCGCCGACGCCCGGCTGGTCCGGTACGACGAGCGCGACCTCGGGAGACCCGACCTCGTCGTCCTTCCCGGCGGCTTCTCGTACGGCGACTACCTGCGGAGCGGCGCCATGGCCCGCTTCTCCCCGGCCATGGACTCGGTCGCGGCGTTCGCGGCGGCGGGGGGCGCCGTCCTCGGGATCTGCAACGGCTTCCAGATCCTCTGCGAGGCGGGGCTCCTCCCGGGCGCGATGCTCCGGAACGCCGGCCTCCGGTTCGTCTGCCGGGACGTCTTCCTCCGCGTCGAGACGAAGCGGACCCCCTTCACGCTCGTCCTGACCCGGGGAGAGGTGCTGCGCGTCCCGATCGCGCACGGCGACGGCAACTGGACGGCCGACGCGGAGACCTACCGGCAGCTCGCCGAGCGCGACCAGATCGTCTTCCGCTACGTCGACGAGACGGGCGACGAGACGCCGGCGGCGAATCCCAACGGATCCCTCGGGAACGTGGCCGGCATCTGCAACGTCGCGGGCAACGTCGTCGGCCTGATGCCCCATCCCGAGCGCTGCTCCGAGGAGATCCTCGGGAACGTCGACGGCGCGAGGCTCTTCCGGAGCTTCGCCACCGCCCTGCTCGCCCACCGGTCGTAGCGCCGGCCCCGGATCCCGCTCCGGCCCGGAGGGCGCGCGCCTCCGCACGGGTGGGGCATCATCCCGGCGTGAGCGGAGACGGGGAGGGCGCGGGCCCCCGCCGGCTCATCGGGCCCTTCGACGCCACGGCGCTCGTCGTCGGGTCGATGATCGGCTCGGGGATCTTCATCGTCTCGGCCGAGTCGGCGCGGCTCGTCGGGACGCCGGCGCGGCTCCTCCTGGTGTGGGGCGTCGCCGGGCTCCTGACGTTCCTCGCGGCCCTCTCGTGCGCCGAGCTGGCCGCGATCTTCCCCCGCGCCGGCGGTCCCTACGTCTTCTTCCGGGAGGCCTACGGCGAGCTGGCGGGCTTCCTCTTCGCATGGACGCTCGTCACGGTCGTCCAGACGGGGACGATCGCCGCCGTGGCCGTCGCCTTCGCGAAGTTCCTCGGCGTGCTCGTTCCCGCCGTCGCCGGCGGTGCGGCCAAGGCCGTGGCGCTCGCCGTCGTCGCCCTCCTGACCGGCACCAACGCGCTCGGCCTCCGGGCCGGGACGTGGACGCAGAACGTCCTGACGGTCGTGAAGGTCGCGGCGCTCCTCGGCCTGGCGGCGGCGGGCCTCCTCCTCGCGCGCCCCGCCGCGGCCCTCCTCACGGGCGCGCACCCGGACCCGTCCTCCCCGTCCGGCGCCGGCCTCGCGTTCGCCTTCGCGCTGGCCCTCGTCGGGCCCTCCTTCGCCCAGTCCGCGTGGACGAACGTCACGTTCCCCGGGGCCGAGGTGAGGGACCCGGGCCGGACGCTTCCCGTCGCGCTGATCGCCGGATGCCTCCTCGTCTCCGTCCTCTACGTCGTGACGAACCTCTCGTATCTGAGGGTGCTCGGGCTCCCCCGGGTCGGCTTTCCCGCGGCGGACCGGGTCGGGACGGCCTCGTCGGCGGCCCACTTCCC
>DAOMFB010000386.1:0-3220 GCA_035429585.1 Thermoanaerobaculia bacterium | reverse complement strand
CTCGGGGCGCCGGCCCGTCCGGACGCGTCCTCTCGCCCGAGAGCTTCGGGCGGATGGTCCGTCCGGCGGTCCGGGTCGATCCCCTCGAGCCGGTGTCTTACGGATACGGGCTCTTCGTGAGGCGCGTCGACGGCCGGACGGTGGTCCGCCACACGGGGGGGATGCTCGGGTTCACGTCGTCGCTCGTGGCGAATCTCGACGCGGGCGTCGGCGTCGTCGTCCTGACGAACGTCGCGCGGGCCGAGGCGCGGCCGACGGAGATCTCGGACTTCGTCCTGCGGACGCTCCTCGCAGCGGGGAGCGGGGAAGCGCTGCCGGACGTCCCGGCGACCGACCGGACGCGGGTTCCGAATGCGCGGGAGTACGCGCGGTCCTTCGTCTCCGCGGAGGGAGACCGGCTGACGTTCGTCGCGGAGGACGAGCGCCTCTTCCTCGTGCGGGGCGGGGCCCGCTTCGCCATGGAGGGCCGGGGCGAGGACCGGTTCTGGCTCGACCATCCCGACTACGACCTCCACCTCCTCACGTTCGGGCGGCAGGGAGGGCGCGTCGTCGAGGCCTCCTACGGCCCCTCCTGGTGGGTGGCCGAGGGCTACGACGGGCCGCGGACGTTCGACACGCCGAAGGAATGGCGGGCGCTGCCGGGGCACTACCGTTCCGCGCACCCCTGGATGAACAACGTCCGGGTCTTCGTCCGGAAGGGAAAGCTCTGGATCTCCACGCCGGACGGGACGGAGCGTCTCCTCGTGCCGCTCGAAGCCGGCCTCTTCCAGGTCGGCGAGGAGCGGACTCCCGAAGTGGTCCTTTTCGACGCCGTCGTCGGCGGCCGCGCGCAGCGGGCCAACATCTCCGGCGTCGACTTCTACCGCTTCTTCACCCCTTGACCGGCCGGGCGAAGACGAGGAGGCCCGGCTTGACGACGGCGCGGGCGCCGAGGAGCTTCGCGAGGCCCGTCTCGTAGGCCCGGACCTGCGGAGCGTAGAGCTCCTCCCGCCGCGTCCGTTCGGCGGGCGTGTCGGCGCGGTCCGTCTTCCAGTCGACGATCTGCCAGCCGTCGGCTTCCTCGAAGAGAAGATCGATCTTCCCCTCGACGAGCGGCCGGTCCGGCTGCGTCTCGTCCACGTAGAGGAGGGGGAGCTCGACGAAGCGGCGCGGCGAGGCGAAGGCACGAGAGACGACCTCGCTCGACAGCAGGCTCGCGACGAGCGTCTCCACCTCGCGGCGCTCCTCCTCGTCGACGAGGGATTCGCCGGCGCTTGCGACGGCGGCCGCGGTGGCCGCCGGCTCCGGCGACGCCGTCCTCGCGAGGAGCGCCTCCATCGCCGCGTGGACGGCGACCCCGATCCGACGGGCCCGGTCCGGAGCGTCGTCGCGGTCGGCCGGCTCGACGTCCTCGGGGCCGGGAGTGAACGGCGTCTCCTTCTCCCCGGCGCGGCGGAGCGCGGGGGCGGCGGTCAGGCGGGCCCTGCCGAGGCTTGCGTCGGGCTCGGTGGTGGCGGTGGCCGTGGCCGCTGCCGATGCCGCCGCGAGAGGGGCCGGCGCGGCGAGGTCCGGCTTGACGACCTCGACGAGGGAAGCGAGCGGGCCCGAGGCTTCCTCGAAGCCGGCGAGCGGGGCGAGGAAGCTCTTCTCGAGGCTGTCCGTGACGTCTCCGTCCTTCTTCAGCGTCCGGCGGCGGAACCAGGAGACGACGAGACGCTCCTTCGCCCGCGTCAAGCCGACGTAGAGGAGGCGCCGGTTCTCGGCTGCCTGTCGTGCCTCGTCCTGCTCCTCGACCTCGGTCAGCCGCGCCGTCCCGACGGCGAGGCCCCCGAAGCCGAGCCGGACGCCGTACCGGCCACCCGCCTTCTCGCAGACGACGGCGGCCTTCTGGCCCCGCCGCTTCTGCTCCCTGAGGCCGAGATCCGCGAGGACGACGACCGGAAACTCCAGCCCCTTGGCCTTGTGGAGCGTCATGAGGCGCACGGCATCGACCTCCTCCACGCGGGCGGCGGGCTCGGGCCCGTCCTGCTCGGTCCGCCTCCGGAGGCGCTCGACGGCCTGCCGGAAGGAGAGCCGCTCCCGGTCCAGGTCCCGGGCGAGGACGAGGAGCCTCTCGAGGTTGGCGGCCGCCTGCTGGGGGTTCACCACGGCGCCGTTCTCGGCCGACGCGAGGGCCTGCGTCGCGCGGAGAAGGTCGGCGAGCGTCTCGGCGAAGGGCCGGGCGTGGCGCGTCTCGTGGAGCCGGCGGAGGAGGTCGGCCGCGGCGCGAAGGGGCGAGCCCGCCGGGAGGGAGGAAAGGTCCTCGAACCGGACGCCCGACTCCGCCGTGTCGAGGAGCTCGACGTCGGAGATGCCGAAGAGGAGCGACTTGAGCGCCGCGACGACCGACACGGCGTCGCCGGGGTCGTCGATGGCCGTGAGGGCCGCGACGACGGCCGCGGTCTCTTCCCGGCGGTAGAAGCTCTTTCCCCCTTCGAGGAGGAAGGGGATTCCGGCTTCCCGGAAGGCGTCCTGGAAGAACTCGATGGCCGAGTGGCGCGGGACGAGGACGGCGATCCGTCCCCACGGACGCTCGCACTCGACGAAGCGGGAGAGGAGGAGGTTCGCCACGGCCCGCGCCTCCTTCTCGTTCACCCGGATCTGATCGGCCTCCTCCGCGTCCGCGTCCTCCGGTCCCGGGCCGCGCCGTGTCGAGGGCTCGGGAGGGTCCGGGGCGAGGAAGAGGACGCCCGGCGCGGGCGCGGCCGGCGCCCCGGGGCCGGGGAAGAGAGGCGAGTACGGCACGAGCCACCCGCGGTCCTCCCGGGCGGGGAGGAGCGTCGGCCCGACCTCGTTCACGAAGTCGATCAGGGGGACGGAGGAGCGGAAGTTCGTCTCGAGCCGGAGCGTCTCGGCCATCCGCCCGCCGGCCTCGCCGTACGTCTCCACGTCGGCCCGGCGGAAGCGGTAGATCGACTGCTTCGTGCCGCCGACGAGGAAGAGGCGCCCCGGCTCCGGGGTCAGCTTCGTCCCGTCGAGGCCCTGTCCGTCGGGGGGCGCAGAGAGGCGCAGGACGATCTCCGTCTGGACCGGGTCCGTGTCCTGGAACTCGTCGACGACGAGGGCCTCGAACCGCGCGTGGAAGTGCCTCCGTGCGGCGGGGAAGCCGCGAAGGAGGTCCCGGGCCCGAAGGGGGAGGTCGTCGAATTCGAGAACGCCCCGCGCGCTCTTCGCCTCCTCGACGGCGCGGAAGAAGGAGCTG
>DAOMFB010000385.1:0-3228 GCA_035429585.1 Thermoanaerobaculia bacterium | reverse complement strand
GGCCGTCCTTCGCGATCCAGTCGAGAAGGGCCCCGACGTCCTTCACGGAGTCCTCGCGGAGGACGCCGTTGTCGAGCCTCACGAAGCCCTTGCCGAAGCCGGTCGAGCCGCGGACGTTCGGAAAGACGATCGCCACCCCGAGCTCGTTCAGGTAGAAGTTGTTGCGGCCGAGGAAACCGGCCTGCGTCTGCCCCTCCGGCCCGCCGTGGATGCTCACGATGACCGGCCGCGGTCCCGTGAAGGAGGCCGGAGGCCGGTAGAGGAAGCCCGTGATCGTCTTCCCGTCGAAGCTCGTCCAGGAGGTCGCCTCCGGCTCGGAGAAGGCGGACGGGTCGGGCCCCCCCGTCTCGCTCTCCGTCCAACGCTCGAGGGTCCCGGTGCCCGTGTCGACGGCCCAGGCGTCGGCGGGCGAGCGGGCCGACGTGAAGGTGAACCCGATCCGGCGGCCGTCGGGGCTCCACTTCACGCCGCCGATCACCCCCGCCGGAAGCTTCGGAAGCGGGATCTCCCGCCGCGTCGCGAGGTCGAGCGCGCGCAGGGTCTCGGTCCCCGCCTCGTTCACCGTGTAGGCGGCCTTCGTCCCGTCCTCGGAGAGGTCGAAGTCCTGGACGTCCCACGCGAGGCCCGGCGACAGGACGTCGACCTTCTTCGTCGCGACGTCGAGGGCGACGAGGCGGCGGAACTCCGAACCGAGATCGGTCGTCGTGTAGACAACCTTCCCGTCCTTCGAGAAACGGCCGCCCCCCCAGGAGACCTTCTCCTTCGTCTCCGGCGAGAGGGGCGTCTTCGCCCCCGTCGCGACGTCCACGAGCCAGAGGCGGCTCTCCTCGACGGAAAAGTACTCGCCGACGAGGAGGGTCTTCTCGTCCGCGGACCAGTCGAGGGCCGCCAGCCGCTCGGCCGCCCCCTCGAGGAGCATCCGGTCGCTCTTCGGGTCCGACGGGTTCATGACCCAGAGGTCGCTGCTCTTCCCCGTCCGCTTCGTGGAGAGGTAGGCCATGAAGGTCCCGCTCTTCGAGAGGGCGCCCAGCGTGTTCCGCGACCTGCCGTCCGTGAGAAGCGTCACCTTTCCCGTCCGGTCGTCGCGCAGGTAGAGCTGGTACCACTCGCCGCCCCCCACGTCCTTCATGAAGACGATGTCGGCGGCCTTCGGCCGGTAGCGCGCCGAGGCGACGCGCTCGGGGTAGAACGTCAGCTGCGTCCGCGCCGCGCCCGGGCTCTTCACCCGGTGGAGCTGCGGCACGTCGCCGAACCGCGTGGCGACGAGCATCTCGCTCCGGACGGGGTTCCAGCCGAGGAAGCTCGCCGTCCGGAACTCCATGTACGGGCCCGCCCGCTCGGCCAGCGTCCGCGGCAGCGCCGGAAGGCCGTCGGCGACGAGGTTCTCGGGCGGGACGATCGCCTCGCCGCCCCGCGCGGGGGAGGAGACGGCGGCGGCGAGAGCGGCGGCGAGCGCCGCGATGCGAACGGTTCTCACCACGGGGTCACCTCCAGGGCTCGATGGTCTCGATGACGACGCCCTCGTTCAGGAACGTGACGGTCTCGCCCACTCCCTTCCCGAGGAGCGCCGCCCCGGCGTCGGAGAGATAGGAGTAGACGCCCTCCTCCGGCTTGGAATCCCACGGTCCGAGAAGGACGATCGACTTCTTCCCGGACGCGGACGAGAGCCCGACGCGGGCCCCGGGCCGGACCTCGCTGCCGTCGATGGCGGCCGGTTCGATCGGCCGGGCGCGCGAGAGCTCGTCCTGCAGCTTCCCGGCCCGGACGGAGAGGAGCACCTGCCGCTCCTTCCGGGCCTTGTACTCGAAGTTCTCCGAGAGGTCCCCCTCCGCGGCGGCGAGCATCTTCCCCTTCGTGTTCTCGGGGATCTCGACCTTCAGGATGTGGTCCAGCTCCTGGCGCTTCTTCTCGATCGCCTCCGGCGTCACGAAGAACGTGTCCGCGGCGGCCGTCCGGAGCTCGGGGAAGCGCATCTCGGCGGCGCCGACGAGGGCGTCGCGACGGATCTTCTCGAGCTCGTTGTGCCGCGAGAGGGCCTCCAGGAAGGCGCGGGCCTCCTCGAGCGTGGCCTGCTTCACGAGCCACGCCGCGGCGAGGCCCGTCCGGTCGAACATCTCGCGCACCTTCGTCCGGAGCGTCCCGAGCTCGTCCCACGAGACGGCGTCGAGCAGGCGCCCCAGGATCTGGGCGTTCAGGCGCGCGCGGAGCGACTCGTCCTCGGCCGCCTTCTGCGCGTACCAGACGAAGGCCCGGGGGCCGGCCCGCGGCGACGAGAGGATCTTCCCGTGCGTCTTCTCGCGGGCCTCCGGGGAGAGCTGCAGGAGCGCCCGGTCCATCCACTCGAGCGTCCGGCCGTCCTCCTCCTTGAAGAACCAGTCGTGCAGGACGGCCGGGGCCTCCTCGGGCCGCCGCGAGACGACGAGGTCGAGCGCCTTCTCGCGGATCGTCCGGTCCGAAAGCTGCGGCAGGAGCGAGAGGGGCTTCTCGAGGACGTGCGTCTCGACCGCCAGCGCCACCTCGACGCCCGGCACCTTCTCGACGAGGAGGGCGATCTCGAAGGCCCGGGCGGGGTTCGAGTCCTCCAGCCGCTCCGCCTCGGCGGCGAGCGCCCTCGCCATCGCGCCGGCCAGCTCCGGGGAGCGCCTGTAGTTCTTCCGGAAGAGGTCGATCCGGCCCTCGAGGTTCGCCTTCTCGAACTTCGCGAGGAGCGTGGCGTCCGCCGCGCCGGCCGAAGCCGACCACTCCACGTTCGCGTTCTTTCCCGAGCCGTGGACGACGACCTGGGGGTTCTTCCGGGCCGCGGTCCACCAGCTCCCCCAGGCGTCGTCGGAGACCAGGCCCTTCATCGCCTCCTTCAGCTCGACGAGGGAGATGACGCGCCCGTACGAGGTCACGAGGCGCCGGACCGCCTCCGCCGGGTCCTCGGCGACCGCCCGGGCGAGGGCCGCCGGGTCCGTCAGCTTGTCCCTCAGGAAGTGCCCCTCGGGGAGCGGCTGCAGGTTCTTCGCGGCGCTCCCGATCGGGATCGAGACCCCCTTGGACCCCTCGAAGTCGAGCCGGACGGCGTCGAGCGCGAAATTCGTCTCCACGACCCGGCCCGCGCCCCGTCCGGGCATCACGAAGCAGCTCCCCACCTCGAAGGGGATCCACTTCTCGAGCTTCTCGAGGCGGGCGAGGCCGTCGCCGGGCTCCTTCGCCTCGCGGAACCTGAAGCGGCCGAGGAGGGCG
>DAOMFB010000384.1:2208-3282 GCA_035429585.1 Thermoanaerobaculia bacterium | reverse complement strand
GGCGTCGGGATCGGGGACGGGAGAGCCGCCGAGAGGGCGGCGACGGCGGGAGCCGCGGCCGAGGGCGAGAGCACCCGCGCGGGGCGCCGCGCGCGGCCGTCCTCGAGAGCCCGGCAGACGAGGAGTCCCGCCCCGAGCGCGAGGGGAGGCACGAGGCCGACCCGGTAGCGCGCCGTGGTCTGCACGAGCAGGCAGGCGGCGAGCGGCGTCCCGATCGCCGCGGCGGCGAGCCAGCCCTCCTCCCGCCGAAGCACGCCGCGCGCGACGGCGACGCCGAGACCGACGATCCCGGCGCCGACGAGACACGGGAAGACCGGCAGCGGCCGGAGCGTCCGGAGGCGGTCCCGGAAGAAGTACCAGTTCGAGTTGTCCGGCACCTCGTAGGCGAGGAAGAACGTCAGCGCCTTCTTTCCCCAGAGGGCCGGGAGCTCCCACGGAGCGTCCGCGTATCCCTCGAGGACGAGCCGCGCCGTCCGGGACGTGGAGCCCTTCGAGCCTTCGAGGAGCGCCGCCATCGAGGGCGGCGGGGCCGTCGTCGCGTCGGCTCCCCGGCCGTTCCCCCAGGCGAGGCCGATCGCCTGGCGGGTGTCGAACGTGAGGGGAGGCACCCCGACGGCCACGTTCCTCGCGGCGAGGGCCGAAAGAGGGATCGAAAGACCGAGGACTCCGAGCGCGAAGCGGCGCTTCGCTCCGGCCGCGGACCTCTTCGAGAGCGCGTACAGGGAGACGAGCGCGAGGGGGAGCAGCGTCTGCTTCAGGAGCGCCGCGAGCCCGCCGAGAAGGCCCAGGAGGAGAGGGCCGGCCCCCGTCTCCCCGCGCGAAGGACTCTCGCCCGGCGCTCCTCCCCTTTCCTCTCCCCGTCCCGTCGCCAGAAGCGGCCAGGCGAGGAGCAGCGCCGAGAGGTGCGCGACGGGGCCGTCGCGGTAGGCGAAGCCGTCCTGGAACACGAGCGGGCCGTAGAGCCCGTAGAAGAGCCCCGCGACGATTCCGGCGAGCGCGCGTCCCGAACGAACGGCCGCGCGACCCACCGCCTCTCCCCCCGGCGCCCCTCCGTCGCGATAGAACACCCCCGCA
>DAOMFB010000384.1:0-2198 GCA_035429585.1 Thermoanaerobaculia bacterium | reverse complement strand
CGGCCTGCGCGGCCGCGGCGAGGAGCGCCGCGGCGATCGCGGCGAGGAGGAGCTGAAGGAGGCGCACCGTCGGGAGGAGGGGCAGGCCCGCGGCCCGGAGGAGCGCGAGGCCGTACGGATAGAGCGGTCCGGCGAAGTAGGCGTTCTTCTGGTAGAGGAGCTCCCACGCCTCCGGGGGTCCGTACGGCTCCTGCCACGAGAAGTACGACCGCCAGGCCGGGACGTCGAGCCAGTTGCCGGCGGCGCGCCGCGCCGCCCAGTCGTTGTCGCCCCTCTCGCCCGTCCCCGTCAAGAGAGGCCAGCCGGCGAGAGGCGAGGCCTCGAGCTCCCGGAGGACCGCGAGGCGGACGGCCAGCACGGCGAGGAGGACGAGGACCGGCCCTCCCCACCTCCGAAAGGCGACGCCCGTCCTACTCCGGGCGGCCCGGTCCATCGATGCCGCGCATCCGGTCGACGTAGGCCTGGAGCCGGAGGAAGCCGTCGTACGCCGGGATCAGGAGACGCGGCGGAAGGAACTCCAGCGCCGCCTCCTTCCACGAGTGGGCGCCCGTCCGCGACCACTCCGCCACGATCCTCCCGATCTCCGCGGCGGCTCCCGGGTCCCGAAGGGGCCCCTTCGAGGCGATCCCGAGGACCGTGTGCGGCAGGCGCGCGAGGCCGCACATCGTCACCGCGACGGGCTCGAGACCCTCGAACAGGCTCCGGAAGCCGCTGGCCGTGAAGCGCCAGTAGTCGTCCGGATAGGCGTGGATCGGGAAGTACCAGTGCGACGTCATGACGACGAGGCCGCCCGGCGCGAGGCACCGCCGGACCTCCGCGAGGGCGCGCCACGGAACGCGGACGTGCTCGATCGTGTCGAACAGGAGCGCCGTCCCGATGGAATCGTCCGGAAGCCCCAGGTCGTGAAGGTCCCGGACCTCGTCGACGCCGTCCCCCGGCTGGAGGTCGCAGCCGTGGAACTCGTGGCCTTCGAAGAAGCTCCGGACCGGCGGAAGGTGCCGCTGCCCGGGGACGCGGAAGGAGCCGAATTCGTAGATGGGACCGGGGAAGGTCACCCCGCGGGAGAGCTGCTCCAGGAGGGCCAGAACGGTGACTCGCATCAGCGGCTCCAGTCTTTCACGATATTCCTCCCGCCGTTCCGGCCGTCACTCGCCGGCCTTCCGTCCCCGGTATCGCGCCTCCGGCGGCGCGACGCCCGGCGGGGCGACCCGCGCGCTCGCCCGGTCGCCCGCCTCCCAGGCGGCCAGGGCCCTCAGGCCGGTCTCGAACCGGGGGTCGTCCCTCCCGGCGCTCCGGTAGCGCTCGATCTCGGCGATGGCCGCGGCCGGCCCGACCCTCGCCTCCGTCAGCGTCGCGGCCACGATGGTGTCGGACCAGCGGTGGCGCGGCGCCGGGACGGGAGACGGGAAGGCCGCCGAGAGGACGCCGGCGGCGACCCCCGCCGCGCAGAGCGCGAGCGGCGTCCGGCGCTCGCCCGCCCTCCACGCCGTCGCGAGCCAGGCCAGGAACAGGGCGCACCCGAGCGCCAGCGGCGGGGCCGCCGACGCGCGATAACGCGAGGTCGTCACCGCGAGGACGCAGGACGCCAGCGGAACCGCGAAGGCCACGAGAGCGAGGAGGCCGCCGCCCGGCGGCAGCAGCCCCCGCCGGGCCGCCAGCAGGAGTCCCAGCACCCCGAATCCGAGGAGGCAGGGAAAGACCGGAAGGAGCCGGAGGAGCGCGAAGTGGCCGCGGAAGAAGTCCCAGCTCGAGTTGTCCGGGACCTCGTAGGAGAGGAAGAACGTGACGGCCTTCACCGCGAGGAGCCGCGGCAGCTCCCACGGCGCGTCGGCATAGCTCGCCAGGACGAGCCACGCCGTCCGCGACGTGGAGCCTCCCGCCTCCTCCAGGATCCTCGCCATCGTGGCCGGCGGCGCCGTCGTCCCGTCGGCGCCCCGTGCGTTGGCCCACGCGACGCTCGCGGCCTGGCGCGTGTCGAACGTCAGCGGCGGGACCCCGGCCGTCACGTTGCGGGCCGCGAGGGCCCCGAGCGGCAGCGCCAGGCCGACGGCGCCGAGCAGCGCCACGCGGCGCCGCCGCGCTCCGGCCGGAGCCCTCCGGGTCCGGCCCCAGAGGGCCGCCATCGATAGCGGCGCCGTCGTCTGCCTGAGGAGCATCCCCAGCCCTCCCCGGAGACCCCCGAGGAAGGCGCCGCCCCC
>DAOMFB010000383.1:0-3289 GCA_035429585.1 Thermoanaerobaculia bacterium | reverse complement strand
GAGGGCGACGACGAGGAGGACGCCGACGACGAGCCCTCCGGGGATGTCGCGCTTCGGGTTCTTCACCTCGGCGCCGAGGGCGGAGATGTTGATCCACCCGTCGTAGGCCCAGAGGATCCCCGCGAGGGCGCCCCCCGCCGGGACGACGAGGGCCGCCGAGAGGGGCGGGAGGGAGAACGACGGGAGGCTCGCGCGGGCGGACGAGAGGCCGAGGACGACGAGAAGGAGGATCGAGCCGATCTTCACGACGGTCAGGACGTCGTTCAGGCGCCCGCCTTCGCGGATCCCGAGGATGTTCCAGATCGAGAAGGCGAAGCCCGTGCCGACGGCGACCAGCTGCCCCTGCGAGATCGCGAGCCCGGGCAGCGCGAACGCCGGGACGTCGGTCCCGATCGACGGGAAGAACGCGCCGAGGAACTCCGCGAAGCCGGTGGAGAGGATCGCGACCGCCCCCGGCATCACGACGAAGACGAGGGCCCACATGCAGAGGAAGCCCCAGAGCCGTCCGAACGTCTCGGAGAGGTAGACGTAGGGGCCCCCCGCGGTCGGCCGGCGGGCCCCGAGCTCGGCGTACGTCAGGCCGGCCGCGAAGGCGTGGAGGCCGCCGAGGATCCAGAGGGCGACGAGAAGCGCCGGGTGCGGCACCTTCCGGAAGACGTTCCCGACGGAGAGGTAGATTCCCGTGCCGATGATCGAGCCGGCGACGTAGAGGACGCAGTCCCCGAGGCCGAGGGCCCGGATCAGGTGGGGCCCGTCGCCGCCGGCCGCGCCGTTTTCCGTCACGTGCGCGAAAGGGTAGCAGGCGGGCCGCGGCCGGGGCGTAATCTCCGGCCCGATGGCCGAGAACCCGCCGCCGCCGCGCCGGTACGTCCTCCGCCGCGCGGGCCCGGCGAAGAGCTACCGCGTCGACTACGCCCGGGAGCTGAACGAGGAGCAGCGGGCCGTGGTCTTCGCGCCCGACGGCCCGACGCTCGTCGTGGCGGGGGCCGGCTCCGGGAAGACGCGGGCGCTCGTGTACCGCGTCTCCCGCCTCCTCGAGGACGGCGCCGACCCGGCCGCCCTGATGCTCCTCACCTTCACGAACCGGGCGGCGCGCGAGATGAAGCGGCGGGTCGAGGCCCTGGCCGGGGCCGACCTCGCGCGGATGACCGCCGGGACCTTCCACGCCGTCGGCGCACGGCTCCTCCGCGGGCACGCCGAGCTGCTCGGCTACCGGCCGAACTTCTCGATCCTCGACGCGGAGGACGCGAAGGATCTCCTGGAATCCGCCACCTCGGACCTCGGGATTCCGGTGACGGAGCGCCGCTTCCCGAAGGGCGACCTCCTCCACGCGATCGTCTCCTTCTGCGTGAACACCGAGCGGCGGCTGGACGACGTCCTCGCGGCGGACTACCCCCACTTCCTCCCGCAGATCGACGCGATCCGGGCCGTCGTGGAGCGGTACCGCGAGCGGAAGGTCGCCGCCAACGGGATGGACTACGACGACCTCCTCCTGAACTGGCGCCGCCTGCTCGTGGAGCGTCCCGAGGTCCGGCGCGTCGTCGCCCTCCGCTTCCGGCACGTCCTCGTGGACGAGTACCAGGACGTGAACCGCCTCCAGGCCGACCTCGTCGACCTCCTGGCCGCCGACGCCCCCGTGAAGAACGTGATGGTCGTCGGGGACGACGCCCAGTCGATCTACTCGTTCCGCGGCGCCGACTTCGAGGCGCTCCTGACGTTCCCGGACCGCTACCCCGGGGCGGCCGTCTTCAAGCTGGAGACGAACTACCGCTCCACGCCGGAGATCCTGCGCCTCGCCGACGCCTCGATCGCCCACAACACCCGCCGCTTCGAGAAGACGCTCCACCCCGTCCGGCCCTCCGGCGTCCCCGTGGCCGTCGTGGGGACCGCCGACGTGTCCCAGCAGGCCGAGTTCGTCGCGCAGAGGGTCCTCGAGCTCCGGGACGAAGGGGTGCCGCTTCCCGAGATCGCCGTCCTCTACCGGGCCCACCACCAGGCGCTCGAGCTCCAGCTGGAGCTGACGCGGCGGGGGATCCCGTACGAGGTCCGCTCGGGCGTCCGGTTCTTCGAGCAGCAGCACGTGAAGGACGTCCTGGCCCACCTGCGGCTCCTCGTGAACCCGAAGGACGAGACCTCCTTCAAGCGGGCGCTCAAGCTCCTTCCGAAGGTGGGCGAGCGGACGGCCGCGACCCTGTGGGCGGCCGTGTCGGCGTCTCCCGACCCGGTCGGCGAGTTCCTCCGGCTGGACCTCGGCCGCGCCCCGGCGGGCGCCCGGGCCCCCCTCGGCCGCTTCGCCACGGCGATGAGGACGCTCCGGAAGGCGTCGTACCTCTCCTCGCCGGCCGAGGCGATCCGGTACGTCGTGGAGGAGGGGGGATACGCCGAGCTCGCGCGGGGACGGTTCACGAACTGGCAGGCGCGGCTGGACGACCTGGAGGCGCTGGCCCAGTTCGCGATGCCCTACGACGGCGTCGAGAGCTTCCTCTCGGAGGTGACCCTCTTCGGCGAGCCGGCGGGGGAGGAGACGATCGCGGGAGAGAACGACGACGAGCGTCTCGTCCTCTCCTCGGTCCACCAGGCCAAGGGACTCGAATGGCGGGCCGTCTTCGTCATCGGCCTCGTGGAGGACCGGTTCCCGAACGTCCGGGCGTCGAAGACGGCCGAGGGGCTCGAGGAGGAGCGGCGGCTCTTCTACGTCGCCGCCACGCGGGCGAAGGACGAGCTGACGCTGGTCCACCCGCTCGCCTCGTTCGACCGGTACGGGATGCTCGTCGTCACGGAGCCGTCGCGCTTCCTGCGGGAGCTCGGGGACGATCTCTACGAGCGCTGGGTGCTCGAGCCGGGGCCCCCGGCCCTCGCGGCCCCGGGCGCGCCGCGCGCCCTGGCGCCCGCGGACGACCCGACGGAGGGCCCGGACGACGAGGGGACGGTGAACTGACGATGAACGGACTCGGAACGACGTTCGCCTCGGCCGGCCTCATCGCGCTCCGGACGGCCGTCGTCTACGTCTTCGTCCTCCTCGGGTTCCGGCTCCTTGGGAAGCGGACGACCGGGCAGATGACCCCCTTCGACCTGACCCTCCTCCTCCTCCTCGCCAACGCGGTCCAGAACGCGATGGTGGGGCCCGACAACTCGCTCGCCGGCGGCCTCGCCGCGGCGGCGGTGCTCCTCCTGCTGAACGTCACGGTCGGGCGGCTCGCTCGCCGCGGCGGAACGTTCGGCCGGATGCTCCGGGGGCGCGCCCGGCTCCTCGTCAACCGCGGCGTCGTCGTGGAGCCGAGCCTCGTCG
>DAOMFB010000382.1:0-3291 GCA_035429585.1 Thermoanaerobaculia bacterium | reverse complement strand
CCCCGACCCGGCGGGGCTCCGGTCGGCGCGGGAAGCCGTCGCCGGCTACTACGAAGCCCGGGGCACGCCCGCCGATCCGGCCCGGATCGTCCTCTCCGCCTCCTCCAGCGAGGCCTACGGGTGGCTCTTCAAGCTCCTCTGCAGCCCGGGCGACGCCGTGCTGGTCCCCGCCCCGAGCTATCCCCTCCTCGACGCCCTCGCCGGCCTCGAGAGCGTTCGCGTCGCCCGCTACCCCCTCGACCCCGCCGGCGGCTGGGCCTTCCATGCCGGGAGCGTCGAGGTCGAGATCGACCGCCTCGCGGCCCGGGGGACGCGCACCGGAGCCGTCGTCGTCGTCAGCCCGAACAACCCGACCGGCTCGGGCGTGGCCCGCGCGGAGCTGCTCGCCCTGCTCCGCCTCGCCCGCCAGCGCGGCTTCGCCGTCGTCTCCGACGAGGTCTTCCTCGACTACCGCTTCGCCGCCGCGCCGGACGAGGCTCCCGTCGCGGCCGCGCTCGGCGCGGAGGGGGGCGGCCTCGTCTTCTCGCTGGGCGGGCTCTCCAAGGCCGCCGCCCTCCCCCAGCTGAAGCTCGGATGGACGCTCGCGGGCGGCCCGGAGGAGCTCGTCGGCGAGGCCCTCGCCCGCCTCGAGTGGATCGCCGACGCGTACCTCTCCGTCTCGACGCCGGTGCAGGTCGCCCTGCCCGCGCTGCTCTCCTGGGGCGACGTCGCCGCGGACGCGATCCGGCGCCGCTGCCGGGAGAACCACGCCGCCCTCGCCCGGGCCTTCCCTCCCGGCGCCGCCGCCGCCGTCGAGCCCTTGAGGGGCGGCTGGTCGGCCGTCCTCCGCGTCCCCGCCGTCCAGACCGAGGAGGACCTCGTCCTCCGCCTTCTCTCCGAGCACGACCTTCTCGTCCACCCCGGCTTCTTCTTCGACTTCCCCGCCGAGGCCTTCCTCGTCCTCTCCCTCCTGCCGCCGCCGGCGCTCTTCGCCGAGGGGATCTCCCGCCTCTCCCGCGCCCTCGCCGCCTGAGCGATACTGCGCGGGTCCCCTCCGCGTAAACGCCATGACGCAGACGGTCGCCGTTCCGCTCTGGATCGCCGTCCTCGCCGCGCTCCTCGCCGCCTGGGCGCTCCTCGACCGGGTCCTCGTCCCGGGGATCCGCTGGATGGTCCGGCGACGGGCGCAGGCGCTCCTGGACCGCCTCGAGACGACGTTCCACGTCCGCGTGCAGCCGTTCAAGCTGACCCGGCGCGAGGCGCTGGTCGAGCGCCTCGTCTGGGACCCGGCGGTGCAGGAGGCGGCGGAGGTCGAGGCCCGGACGGACGGGGTGCCGCGGGAGGTGGTCTTCTCCCGCGTGACGGCGTACGCGCGGGAGATCGTCCCCGCCTTCAACGCCTACGCCTACTTCCGCGTCGGCTACGGCCTCGCCCGGGCGATCGTCCGCTCGCTCTTCCGCGTCCGGATCGGGACCGTGGACCGGGAGGCCCTCGCGGCGCTCCCGCCGGAGGCGACCGTCGTCTTCGTCATGAACCACCGGTCCAACATGGACTACCTCCTCGTCGCCTACCTCGTCGCCGAGAAGACCGCGCTCTCCTACGCCGTCGGGGAGTGGGCCCGCGTCTGGCCGCTCCAGACGCTCTTCCGGGCGATGGGGGCCTACTTCGTCCGGCGCGACTCGCGGAATCCCCTCTACCGGAAGGTCCTCGAGCGGTACGTGGCGATGGCCGTCGAGGGGGGCGTGACGCAGGCCTTCTTCCCCGAGGGGGGGCTGTCGCGCGACGGCGCCCTCCGGCCGCCGAAGCTCGGCCTCCTCGACTACATGCTCCGGGCCTTCGACCCCGGGGGGGCGCGCGACCTCGTCTTCATTCCCGTCGGCATCAACCTCGACCGGACCCTGGAGGACCGGACGCTCCTCGAGGACCTCGAGCCGGACGTCCCGAAGAAGGGCTTCCTCGCCGCCGCCGCGGCGACGTACGGATTCCTCTTCCGGAACGCCCTCCTCCTCGCGTCGAACCGGTGGCACCGCTTCGGCTACGCCTGTGTCGGCTTCGGCACGCCCGTCTCCCTTCGCGACTGGTGCCGCGCGCGGGGCCTCGACGCCCGGCGGCTCCCGAAGGAGGAGCGCCTGCCGCGGACGGCGGAGCTGGCGGGGACGCTCCTCGACGCGGTGGCCCGGGTCGTCCCGATCCTCCCCGTCCCGCTCGTGGCGTCGGTCCTCGTCGCGGCTCCGGAGCGGCGGTTCACCGAGCTCGAGCTGAAGGCCGAATGCCTCGCGCTCCTCTTGCGCCTCGAAGCGGCCGGCGGGAAGGCCTACGTGCCCCGGAGCGACCTCGACTACGCGATCGGCTTCGGGCTGAAGGCTCTCCGCCTGCGGAACCTCGTGCTGGAGGAGGACGGCCTCCTCCGGGCCCGCCCCGAAGAGATGCGGCTCCTCGCGTACTACGCCAACTCGATCGCGCCGCCGCGGGAGGCCGGTCCGGGGCCCGGAGGCGCGGCGGGTCCCCCCGCCCGCGGATAATCAGACGTGACCCTCCCGCCGGCGGACGCGCGACCCGGCTCGAGAGAGCGCCCTCCCGGCCGGGCGTTCCGTCCCGCCTCCCTCCCGTGGGCGGCCTCGATCGGCGCGCTCGTCTTCGTGGCGGCCCTGCTGGTCCGGCTCTCGAGCTTCGCCGAGGTCTTCTCCGGCGGCGCGCCGCAGGTCGCGCCCCTCGACGACCTCTATCACGCCTTCCGGATGGCGGACGCCGCCGCCCGCTTCCCCGCGGTCGTCGACTTCGACCCGGCGCGGGGACCGGCCGGGGCGTTCTGCCCCTGGCCCCCCCTCTACGATCTTCTCGCCGGCGGCGCCGCCCGCCTCCTGGGCGGTTCCTCCCTGCCGGAGGTCGTGGCACGGGCCGCCTTCTTCCCGCCGGCGGTCTTCTCGCTCTTCACCGGGGCGCTCGCGGCGGTCCTCGCCCGCCGGGCCGGCCCGGCGGCCGGCCTCCTGGCCGGGACGGCAATCGCCTTCTCGTTTCCGCTCTGGACCGTCTCGCGCCTCGGGACCATCGACCACCACTTCCTCGAGCCGCCGCTCCTCTTCGCCCTCGTCGCCGCGTTCTCGGCGGCCGGCGACCGGAGCCGGCCCGCTCCCGTCCGCTCGCTCCTTCTCGCGGGGTGCCTGACGCTCGCCCTCTTCGTCCAGACCTCGTTCCTCCTCGCCGCGGCGGTCGGCCTCATCGCGCTCCTCCTCGCCGCGCCCGACGACACGCGGGCGCTCGGCGTCGCGGCCGGGGGCTTCGGGGGCGCGGCCGCCGCGGTCCTCCTCTGGC
>DAOMFB010000381.1:2453-3292 GCA_035429585.1 Thermoanaerobaculia bacterium | reverse complement strand
TCGGCGGTAAACGGCGCGGCCGTCGTCAGCACCTCGATGGCGCGGCGCGGCCCGCCCTCGGGGCGCTGCGGCCCGCCCTCGAGAAGGGGGCGGGGGGGCCCGTGGAGATCCGGTACGGGGCGACCGGGACGCTCGCCGCCGCCCTCCGGAAGGGCGCCGGCACGGACCTCTTCGTCTCCGGCGACGAGGGGACCGTCCGCCGCCTCGCGCTCGACGGCGTCGTCGCGGAGGGGAGCATCTCGCGCTGCGCGACGGGAAACCTCTCCCTCGTCGCCGCGAAGGAGGGCCGGCTGGAGCTCCCGCGCCGCCTCGACGGGGCGACGGCGTTCGCCGTCGTGAAGCTGCCGATCCGGCGGCTGGCCGTGGTGAGCCCGAAGGTCGCCCCCGAGGGGCTCGCGGCCGAGGACGTCCTCGTCGCCGCGCGCATCATGGGAGAGATGAAGGAGAAGCTGGCGCTCCTCGACTCCGAGGACGACGCGGTCGCGACGGTGCTCTCCGGCGCGGCGGACGCCGCGATCGTCCCGTCCTCGCTGGCGTCGGCCCCGGGCCTGAAGTCCTGTCCCGTCGACCCGACGCTCCACGAGCCCTTGAAGCTGACCGCGGCGGTCGTCTCGGCCTCGACCCGCAAGGAGGCCGCGTGGCGCGCCCTCGACGTCCTCTCGGCGCCGGAGAACCGGGACACCTGGAAGCGCTTCGGCTTCACCGGCCCGTGACGCTTCCGGCGATAGGATCCCCGCGGTGAGTTCCTCTCCGGCCCCCCCGCCGCCGATCCGGGTCGTCTCCCCCGGGACGGGCCGGCTCCTCGCCGAGGTACCCGACGAGGGCGCGGCCGGCGTCGC
>DAOMFB010000381.1:0-2443 GCA_035429585.1 Thermoanaerobaculia bacterium | reverse complement strand
ACCGGCACGTACACGCTCGCCCTGTTCCTGTTTGCGCCCGCCTGGGGCGCGCTGCCGCTCCAGACGCGCGTCGACGCGCTGAAGAGGTGGCGGGACGAGGTCCTCGACGACCCCGCCGTCGTCGCGACCCTCGTCGCCGAGAGCGGGAAGCCCCGGCAGGAGGCCGAGGGGGTCGAGATCCTCTACTTCTGCGAGCTGATCCACTTCTCGGCCCGGGCGGCGCGGACCGCCCTGCGCGAGGAGACGCGGCACCCTCTCCTCTTCCTGACGAAGAAGACCCGCCTCGTCCGCCGGCCGCTCGGCGTCGTCGGCGTCATCGGGCCGTGGAACTTCCCGATCCTGAACAACGCGGCGGACGCGGTCGCGCCGCTCCTCTCGGGGAACGCCGTGATCCTCAAGCCGTCCGACGTGACGCCGCTGACGTCGCTCCGGCTCGCCGAGCTCTGGCGGAAGGCCGGGAACCCGCCGGGCGTCTTCCAGATCGTGACGGGGCGCGGCTCCACGGGGGCCGCTCTCGTCGAGCGGGTGGACGGCGTCATGTTCACCGGCTCGGTGGCGACCGGCCGGAAGGTCGCCGCCCGCGCCGCGGAGCGGCTCGTCCCCTGCGTGACGGAGCTGGGGGGGAAGTCGCCCTTCATCGTCCTCGCGTCGGCGAATCTCGAGCGGGCGGCCGAGGCGGCGGCGTGGTCGAGCTACGTCCACAGCGGGCAGGCCTGCATCCGGACGGAGCGGATCTACGTGGAGGAATCCGTCGCCGACCGGTTCGAGGAGCTGCTGGCCGGGCGCGTCCGCGCCCTCCGCCAGGCGCCGCCGGAGGCGCCGCCCCCGGGGGGACACGACCTCGGAGCGGTCACCTTTTCCCGGCAGCTCGACGTCGTGAAGCGCCACCTCGCCGACGCCGTGGCCCGGGGGGCGCGGGTCGTCTCCGGGGGAAAGGGGCGGGAGGACCTTGGCGGCTGTTTCTTCGAGCCGACGCTCCTCCTCGGCGCCACGCAGGAGATGGCGGTGATGCGCGAGGAGACGTTCGGTCCCCTCGTCGCGGTCATGCGGGTGAAGGACGCCGGGGAGGCCCTCCGCCTCGCGAACGACACGCACCTCGGCCTCAACGCCACGGTCTTCGGCGCGCCGGAGGAGGCGATGGCCCTGGCGCGGCGGCTGGAGTCGGGCCAGGTCATCGTGAACGACGCCCTCGTGAACTACATCGTCGTCGAGGCGCCGCTCGGCGGCTGGAAGGAGAGCGGCCTCGGCGTGAGGCACGGCGTCGAGGGCGTGCGCCAGTGGACGCGGACGCAGGCGATCACCGTCCGCCGTCCGCTCCTGGCGCCGATCGAGCGGCTCATCGCGAGGTTCCTCGCCTTCCCCTACGACCCGCGGGTCCTCGCGGTCCTCCGGCGCGCGACGCGGCTCCTGTATCGCCGGGGGCTCTCGGCGAAGCTCGGCCCGCCGCCAAAAGACCGCGGCCCGTAGAATCCCGGCGATGAAGAACGCTCCGGCCGCCCTCTCGGCGCTCTGCCTTCTCTCCGTCCCCGTCCTTCTCGCCCAGGCCCCCTCCCGGCCGACCCCGAGGCCCCCGGCGCCGCAGACGCAGTCCGGCGCCGGCGTCACGGTCCAGACCGGACCCGAGGCGCCGAAGGGGGCCGCGCCGGCCGAGGTGGAGGACTTCCGCGCCCTGCCGGAGGGCGAGGCCGACCCCTTCGCCCTCGAGCGCCTCGGGCTCGGCGCCGCGCAGGCGAAGGACCTCGCGAAGGCCCGGGTCTTCTTCGAGAAGGCGTGGAAGCTCGGGCGTCTCCCGGCCGCCGCCTACAACCTGGCGTGCGTCGACGCGAACGAGAAGAAGATCGACGCCGCGTTCCTTGACCTGGACCGGGCGCTCGGCGCGGGGTTCGACGACGAGGCCACGCTGAAGAGCGACCCCGACCTGGCCCCCCTCCGGTCGTCGCCGCGCTGGGCGGGACTCGTCGAGCGGGCGGCCCGGAACCGCGCCGCCGGCGACGCGGCCGCCGTGAAGGAGGGGATCTTCGTCGCCCCGCCGGGGAGGCCCGCGGCGGTGCTCGTCCTGCTGCACGACGCTCCCTCCTCGCCGATCGCCGTCTCGGGGCCCTTCGTCGCCGCGGCGCAGAAGCGGGGGCTCTTCATCGCGGCCCCGCGCGGGCCCTCGAAGTCGGCCGACAAGAAGTTCGGCTGGGGCTCGGGCGAGCGGGCCCCGGCCGCGGGCGACGCCCCCGTCTCCCAGGCCCGCAAGCGCGCCGGAGACGCGCGCCTCCCCGTCTACATCGTCGGGGTCGGCCGGGGCGGCACGGAGGCTCTCACGATCGCCGCGCGGACGGCGGCCGGGACCGTGGCCGGGGCCGGCTCCATCGGGGGGCCGTTCGACCCGGGCGCGGCGCGGGACGCCGCCGGGCTCCGGGGCGCGCGCCTCGTCCTCGGCCTCGCGCGCGACGCC